>JANPJD010000139.1:0-43347 GCA_031425325.1 Rhodobacterales bacterium
TGGCGCGCAAGAGGCGGGCGCCTCGCCAGCCGCGACCGAGGTGCAGGCCCTGGCCGACGAGATCCTCGCGCAGCTCTAGGCGGGCGGGCCGGCGGTGGGGCCGTTCGTCGGACCCTTCACGATCAGCACCCAGAACGCCCAGGCCCCGACCGCGCCGAACAGCATGGCCCAGCCGGTGTTTCCCCAGGAAAGCTCCAGCCCCGCCCAACCGAGCGGCAGCAGCGCCGACAGCCAGCGCACCCAGACGCGCTGGAAGAACGGATGATCGGCGTCGAGGAACTTCTTCATGGCGCACCGAAGGGTGCTGCCAGTTCGGCCCGCGCCGTAGACTTGTCGTAAACGCAGATCATCCGGTCCTCACCCCCCGCCCCGCGCAGCGTGACCAGCGCCACACCGTAGCTTTCCGAGCCGAACGGGCTGACCTCGACGGTCGCCGTGCCGGGATCGGTCACAAGCGCAAGGCAGGCCGCCGCCACATCCACGCGGAACTGCACCCAGGCGTCACCCGACGACGCAACCGCGGGCGCGGTCGCGAAGACCGACAGCAGGACGAAAACGGCAGACCTCACCGATAGCCTCCATATGGACTTGAATACAGTGTCATCGCACCCGGATCGAGGCAAGCGTCCCCGATTGTCGAGCGCGTTCCGGCGGTCTAGGGTGCCCGCTTCGGCGATGGCCGCCGGTGGAGAGACGGACATGGGTATCGAAAGCCTTCTGGTGATGCTGATCGTGGGCGCAATCGCAGGCTGGCTCGCGGGCAAGATCGTCTCGGGCTACGGCTTCGGCCTTCTGGGCAACATCGTCGTCGGGATCGTGGGTGCCTTCATCGCGGGGCTTCTGCTGCCGCGCATCGGCTTTTCGGTCGGCGGTGGCATCCTGTCGGCGATCATCCACTCCACCCTCGGCGCGGTGATCCTGCTGGTGCTGATCCGGTTGGTGAAGCGGGTCTAACCGACAGCCCCGCTAGCGGCAGGCCTATCGCCGCCCCCGGTTGGACCGCTTGCCGCCGTGCATGCCGCCCCGCCCGCCGGTGGAGCGGCCGGCCATCTTGACGGCGGCCTCGCTTGCCTCCTCGACGACCGACTGGCGCGCCATCGGATCATCCGACACGGCCAGCTCCACCGCCTCAAGGCGCTTGACCTCGTCGCGCAGGCGCGCCGCCTCCTCGAACTCCAGGTTCTCGGCGGCCTTCCGCATCGCCGTCCGGAGTCCGTCGAGATGGGCGGCAAGGTTGCTGCCGACCATCGGCTTGTCCACCCGCGCCGTGACGCGCGCCATGTCGGTATCGGCCTGGAACACGCCCGCCATCACGTCCTCGACGTTCTTGCGGATCGTCTGCGGCGTGATGCCGTGCTTCAGGTTGTAGGCCACCTGCTTCTCGCGGCGCCGGTCTGTCTCGGCGATCGCACGCTCCATGCTGCCGGTGATGCGGTCGGCATAAAGGATCACGCGACCTTCCGAGTTGCGGGCCGCCCGACCGATGGTCTGGATCAGCGAGGTTTCCGAGCGCAGGAAACCCTCCTTGTCGGCATCGAGGATCGCGACCAGCCCGCATTCCGGGATGTCGAGCCCCTCGCGCAGCAGGTTGATCCCGATCAACACGTCGAAAGCGCCGAGGCGCAGATCACGCAGGATCTCGATCCGCTCCATCGTGTCGATGTCGCTATGCATGTAGCGCACGCGGATGCCCTGCTCGTGCATGTATTCGGTCAGATCCTCGGCCATGCGCTTGGTCAGCGTGGTCACAAGCGTCCGCAGGCCCTTCTGCGCGACGCGGCGCACCTCGTCCAGAAGGTCGTCGACCTGCATCTCGACGGGCCGGATTTCCACCTGCGGATCGACGAGGCCTGTCGGGCGGATCACCTGTTCGGTGAAGACGCCGCCCGCCTGCTCCAGCTCCCACGCCGCCGGGGTGGCGCTGACGAAGACGGATTGGGGCCGCATGGCGTCCCATTCCTCGAACTTCAGGGGGCGGTTGTCCATGCAGCTCGGCAGGCGAAACCCATGCTCGGCAAGCGTGAACTTGCGTCGGTAGTCGCCCTTGAACATGCCGCCGATCTGCGGGACCGAGACGTGGGATTCGTCCGCGAAGACGATGGCATTGTCGGGGATGAATTCGAACAGCGTGGGTGGCGGCTCTCCGGGGGCGCGGCCGGTCAGGTAGCGCGAATAGTTCTCGACCCCGTTGCAGACGCCGGTCGCCTCGAGCATCTCGAGGTCGAAGTTCGTTCGCTGCTCCAGCCGCTGTGCTTCCAGCAATTTCCCTTCGTTCACAAGCTGATCGAGCCGCATCCTCAACTCGCGTTTGATGCCCTGGATCGCCTGCTGCATCGTCGGTCGCGGCGTGACGTAGTGCGAGTTCGCATAGATGCGGATCTGCTTGAACGTGTCGGACTTGGCCCCGGTCAGCGGATCGAATTCGACAATCGCCTCAAGATCGTTGCCGAAGAAGCTGAAGCGCCATGCCCGGTCGTCGAGGTGCGCCGGCCAGACCTCGAGGCTGTCGCCCCGCACCCGGAACGAGCCGCGCTGGAAAGCCTGATCGTTGCGACGGTATTGCTGCGCCACCAACTCGGCCATGATCTGGCGAATGTCATAGGCCTGGCCCGTCACGAGGTCCTGCGTCATCGCCGAGTAGGTTTCGACCGAGCCGATGCCGTAGATGCAGGATACCGAGGCCACGATGATGACGTCGTCCCGCTCCAGCAGCGCGCGGGTGGCCGAGTGGCGCATCCGGTCGATCTGCTCGTTGATCTGGGACTCTTTCTCGATGTAGGTGTCCGAACGCGGCACATAAGCTTCGGGTTGGTAGTAGTCGTAATAGCTGACGAAATACTCGACGGCGTTGTCGGGGAAGAAGCTCTTGAACTCACCGTAAAGCTGCGCCGCGAGCGTCTTGTTGGGCGCAAGGATGATGGCCGGGCGCTGCGTCTCTTCGATGATGCGCGCCATTGTGAAGGTCTTGCCGGTCCCCGTGGCCCCAAGCAGCACCTGGTTGCGCTCGCCCGCGCGCACGCCCTCGGACAACTCTGCGATGGCGGTGGGCTGGTCGCCCGCAGCCTCGAACGGTGTCTTCAGCACGAAGCGCTGCCCGCCTTCCAGCTTGGGGCGGGTCAGGACCTCGGGCCGGGGGACGATCGCGTTCGTTGCGTTGTGCGGCATGGGGCTGATTCCTTCGCGAAAGCCAGAATTGATCCGTTCGACGCCCCCGGCAAGGGGGCCGCGGCACCGCGCGCCCTTGCAGAGCGGGGCCGTGGCGCGATAATGCCTGTCACGCCGAACCCCGGAGGTTTCCATGCGCGCCCGCATCTTTCAGCCGTCCCGCAGCACGATGCAGTCAGGCACGGCCCGCAGCGGCGGCTGGACGCTTGAGTTCGATCCGAACGCCGCCCGCGTGACCGAGCCCTTGATGGGCTGGACCTCGTCGCGCGACACCCAAGGACAGGTGCGATTGTCGTTCGACACCTGCAAAGCGGCCGAGGACTATGCCCTCGCCCACGGCATCGATTATGTGGTGACGCCGCCGCAGGGCCGCAAGCCCAACATCCGCCCGCGCGGCTACGGCGAGAACTTCTCGCCCGACCGCAAGGGTCCGTGGACACACTGAGAGCATGATCACCATCGACCGGGAAAGCCCGCTCGGGTCCGACCTTGGCCTGCTGATGGCGCGCCACACGGCCGACATGCATGCCGACACGCCGCCCGAAAGCATTCACATGATGGATGCGGGCGCGCTGGCCGCACCGGGGATCGAGTTCTTCGTGATGCGCGACGGGGGCGTGCCGGTCGCGATGGGCGCGGTCAAGCGGATCGACGCGGGCCATGCCGAGATCAAGTCGATGCATGTGCTGGCCGAGCAGCGGGGCCTTGGTCTTGCCGCGCGGATGCTTGATCACCTGATGGCCGAGGCGAAGGCGGCAGGCTTTGCGCGCCTCAGCCTCGAGACGGGCGCGCAGGCGATGTTCGCCCCGGCCCGCGCGCTTTACGCCCGCGCCGGGTTTGCCGAGTGCGGTCCGTTCGAGGGCTATGGCCCCGACCCGAACTCTGTCTTCATGACGCGCGCGCTCTAGACGCTTGCGCGCCGCCTGCGGCTGACGCAAAACACCTGCGCTGGCCCTGTAGCTCAACTGGATAGAGCACCCGACTTCTAATCGGGATGTTGAGGGTTCGAGTCCTTCCGGGGTCGCCAGAAACAAGCGAGACCGCCGCGCCGAAGCGGCGCTTACCGGATGCAAGCCGGGCGCGCGGGCAACATTGCATTGTCGCCCGCGTGGCCCGAGCAGCCCCTACTCGGTTGGCGCGCCACCCGCAAAGTGGTTGCCGTGCCGATAGTCGCAGGGCGCCTCCTGCATCTCGAGGTGCAGCTTGTCGCCCGTGTAGGGGTGTGCCAGCGCGAGCGCCTCGTCGAAGGCGATCCCGAGGCCGGGTTCGGTCGGCAATTCGATATAGCCGTCGTGCCATTTGATCGTATGGCCGATCAGCGCGAGGTGGAATGCGCCCCCGGTCTGGATCGTCTCGGCCATCAGAAGGTTCGGGATCGAGGCCGCGAAGTGGATGTTGGCGGCCCATTCGACCGGCCCGGCATAAAGGTGCGGGGCCATCTCGGCGTTGAAGACCTCGGCCATCGCGGCGATCTTCTTGGCTTCCCAGATGCCGCCCACACGGCCGAGCGCCGGTTGCAGGATCTTGACCCCGCCAAGGCGCAGCAGCGCGCCGAACTCGGCCTTAGTCGTCAGCCGCTCGCCCGTGGCAAGGGGGATGCGGACATGGCGCGCCACCTCGGCGAACTCCGCGAGGTTGTCGGGCGGGATCGGCTCTTCGTACCAGAGCGGGCTATAGGGCTCGAGCGCCTGGCCGAGCCTGACGGCGCCCGGCGTGGTGAACTGGCCGTGCGTCCCGAAGAGAAGGTCCGCCCGGTCACCTACCGCCTCGCGGATCGCACGGCAGAAGGCGACAGAGCGGCTGATGTCGCTCATCGCCGGATGGTGCCCGCCGCGGATCGTGTAGGGCCCGGCGGGGTCGAACTTGACGGCGGTGAAACCCTGCGCGACGGCGCGCGCGGCGGCCTCGGCCGTCGCATCGGGGTCGATCCAGAAGGCCGACGCATCCTCGTGCGGCTCGGGGTAGAGGTAGGTGTAGCTGCGGATACGCCGGTTGATGGCACCCCCCAGAAGCGCCCAGACCGGACGCCCGCGCGCCTTGCCGAGGATGTCCCAGCAGGCGATCTCGAGGCCCGAAAAGGCGCCAATCACCGTCGGGTCGGGCCGCTGCGTGAAGCCCGCCGAATAGGCGCGCCGGAACATCAGCTCGATCTCTTCGGGCGAGGTGCCTTCCATGTGGCGCTGGAATACGTCCTCGATCACCGCCTTCATGGCGGCGGGGCCGACAGTCGAGGCATAGCACTCGCCGTAGCCCGTGATGCCGTCGTCGGTCGTCAGCCGCACGAAGGTCCAGTAGCGCCCGCCCCAGCCGGGTGCGGGCGGGGCGACGGTGAAGATTTCGAGGTCCTTGAGGCGCATCGGCAGGCCTTTCGCTGGTGGTGGGCGCCGGGGGCTGTCTGCCCCCGGACCCCCGAGGATACTTGTTGACAGAAAATGGATCAGGGACTGGCCGCCGCGATCCGGCACGGGTGGGAGGCATGGAGGAGGATGCAGACGAGCATGAGGCCCGCCGAGACGAGGAACGGCGCACCGGGGGCGCCGACTGCAGCACCTGGGGCCGTTGCGGCGCTGAAGACCGAGGTCATAAGAAGCGGCGAGACGATGGTCGCGACGGCGGTCAGGCTGGACAGCACGCCCTGCACCTCGCCCTGGGCGGTGTCGGGGGCGGCGCGCGAGAAGATCGCCTGAAGCGCCGGGGTCGTGACGCCGCCCAGCGCCGTGAAGGGGATAAGGGCGAGGCCCAGCATCGGGTTCGTCACGAGGCCCATTGCGGTCAGCGTGACGAGGTTGACCGTCATCCCGAACAGCGCCGCGCGATGCTCGCCCAGCCGCCGGATGACCGGGCCGACCAGAAGCGCCTGCCCTGCGGCAAAGCTGATCCCGTAGACCGCAAGCGACAGGCCGATCATCCCAGCGTCCCAGCCGAAGCGCGCCCGGCCGAACCAGGGCCAGATCGCGGGATAGACGCCCATCGCGACCGCGAGGAGCAAGAAGGCCGCAAGCGTGGGGCCGAGGCCGGGCCGGGCGGCCATCGCGACTAGCGCGCCGAAGGGGTTGGCGCGGCCCAGGCGGAAGGGACGGCGGCGCTCGGGCGGAAGCGTCTCGGGCAGCACGATGAGGCCGAGGATCAGGTTCGCGGTCGCGAGAACCGCCGCCGCGACAAAGGGCGCGCGGGTGTCGAGCCCCGCGAGCAGCCCGCCGATCACCGGGCCGAACACGAAGCCGAGGCCGAAGCAGGCCCCGATCAGGCCGAAGCGCCGGCCGCGTTCTTCGGGCGGGGTGATGTCGGCGATGAAAGCCGTCGCGGTCGAGACGGTTGCCGCCGCAATCCCGGCGACGATGCGCGCGGCGAACAGAAGGGCCAGCGACCCCGCCACCGCAAGCACGACATAATCGACCGCCATCACCGCCAGCGACACGAGCAGCACAGGCTTGCGCCCGAAGCGGTCCGACAGCGCGCCGATCACGGGGCCGAACAGCACCTGCATCACCGCGAACGAGGCCGACAGCAGCCCGCCCCAGAGCGCCGCATCGGCAAGCGCGTCGCCCGTCACCTCGGTGATGAGGTCGGGCATGACAGGAAAGACAAGGCCGATCCCGATCGCGTCAAGGGTGACGGTCGCAAGGATGAAGGCAAGGGCGAGGCGGGGTCGGGTCACGCGGGCGGCCGGGCGCGGGGTGCGCGTCTGCCGTCAGCCTAGCGGCCCGCGCGGCCCGCGCCAAGGCGCGGATGTCCGATCGACACGAGAAACCCGGATAGGGCTGTCGCATACTCTTCTGCGCGCTCGGCCATCGGCAGGTGGCCCGCGCCCCGGATGAGGTGAAACCGGCTGCCCGCGATCAGGTCGGCGGTCTCGCGCACAAGGTCGGGCGGGGTAGAGCCGTCCTCGCTGCCCGCGATGGCGAGCGTGGGCAGGGTCAGCGTCGCCGTCGGCGTATAGAGGTCGGTCCCCGAGACTGCCGAGGCGACGCCTATCCAGCCCTGCGGGGACTGCCGCTCGAAAACCTCGCGCCAGGGGGCCAAGTCGGGCGAGGCGCGAAACGCGCGTGAGAACCAGCGCTCCATCGTGGCGTCGGCGATGGCTGCAAGGCCACCTGCGCGGACCGCTTCGATCCGCGCGTCCCAGACGACAGGCGTGCCGATCCGGACGGCCGTGTTCGACAGCACCAGCCCGCGCACGAGGTCAAGCCGCTTGACCGCGAGCGCCTGCGCCACCATGCCCCCGACCGACAGCCCTACGACCACCGCGTCGCGCGCACCCAGCCGGTCCATCAGGCGCTCGGCGTCGCGCACGAGCGCGCCCATCGCATAGGGCGGGTCGGGCACGTCGGTGCCGCCATGCCCCCGCAGGTCCATGCGGATCAGCCGCAGCCCCGCCGACAGCAACGGCAGGACCGGGTCCCAGATCGAGAGGTCGGTGCCCAGCGCGTGCAGGAAGACGACCGGCGCGCCCGCAGGGTCGCCCTCGTCGCGGTAGTGCAGGCGGATGTCGGAGAGAAGGCAGTGCGGCACAGCTCTAGCCTCCGAACCGCGCCAGCGCCCCGGCAAGGACGCCCGCGTCGACATTGCCGCCCGAAGCGACGGCGATCACCGCATCGCCACTGATCGCATCGGGATGGAAGAGGGCTGCGGCGAGTGCCACGGCCCCGCCCGGTTCCAGGACCAGTTTCAGGTGGCGCGCCGCCAGCGCCATCGCCTGCAGCGCCTGATCGTCGGTGACGCTCATGCCCGGCCCGGCGAGCCGCGACAGGATCGGGAAGGTGATCTGCCCCGGCGTGGGCGTCAGGATGGCGTCGCAGATCGAGCCTGTCGCGGCGGCGTTGGACAGCCGTGTGCCCGCGGCGAGGCTGCGCGCCATATCGTCGAAGCCCTCCGGCTCGACCGTGCGGACACGCATGCCCGGGGCGCGCGCCTGGAGCGCCAGCGCAATGCCCGCCGACAGCCCGCCGCCGCCGCAGCAGACAAGCACATCGGCTTGCGTGACACCCATCGACGCCGCCTGCGCCGCGATCTCGAGCCCGGTCGTGCCCTGCCCCGCGATGACCTCGGGCTCGTCGAAGGGTCGGATCAGGGTCAGGCCGCGCTCGGTAGCAAGCCGGTCGCCGAGGGCGTCGCGATCCTCGGTCGCGCGGTCGTAGAGGATCACCTCGGCCCCCAGCGCGCGGGTGCCCTCGATCTTGGCGCGCGGCGCGTCGGCAGGCATCACGATGACCGCGACCGTGCCATGGGCGCGCGCCGCCAGCGCCACCCCTTGCGCGTGATTGCCCGACGAGAAGGCGATGACCCCCTGCAGGAGCGCCTCGGGCGGCAGCACAGAGACGGCAGCCCAGGCCCCCCGCAGCTTGAAGCTGCCGGTACGCTGCAGGCACTCGGCCTTGACCAGCACGCGCCGCCCGGCGATTGCGTCAAGCGCCTCGGCCCCCAGCAGGGGTGTGACGATGGCATGACCCGCGATGCGCGCCGCCGCCGCCTCGATCATCGCGATCGAGGTCACGGGCGCACCAGGTCGAGGAAGACCCGGATCGCGGCAAGGCTTTCCGGCTCGTCGAGAAAGGGCACATGCCCCCGCCCCGGTACCTCGGCGTAGATCAGGTCGGGGCGGCGGGCGGCCATCTCCTTGGCCGTGGCCGCCGACAGAAGGTCCGAGGCGGCCCCCCGGATCAGCGCAAGCGGCAGGCCCGCGCAGGCGTCGAACAGGGGCCAGGCGGGGGCGGGCGGGGCATCGAACCCCGCACGGAAGGCATCGCGCAGCGCGGGGTCGTAGCGCAGCACGAGGCCCCCCGGCGTCTCGGCGCTGTGCAGCCGCGCCTCGGCCAGCCAGCGCTCGGGCGGCACGCCGTCGAAGCTCGGATTCAGGCCGGGCATCGCCTCGGCATAGGCCGCCTGGTTTGGGAACGAGGGGGCACGGCCGACATAATCGGCGATGCGCGCAAGGCCCCTGCGCTCGATCACCGGCCCGATGTCGTTGAGGCAAAGCCCGAGCAGGCGGTCGCGCGCGGTCGCGGCCAGCCACATCCCGATCAGCCCGCCGCGCGACGTGCCGAGGATCGCGGCGCGCGCGACCCCGAGATGGTCCAGCAGCGCCAGTGCGTCCTGCGCTTCCTGCGCTATGGTATAGGTGGCGGCCCCGCTCCACCCCGAAGCACCGCGCCCGCGATAGTCCATGCGGATCACCCGACACGGCGGCAGATGGGGCAAAAGGTAGCCGAAATCCCCCATCGTCCGCGTCAGCCCGGCAAGGCAGAGAAGCGGCAGCCCCTCGCCCTCGTCGGCATAGGCAAGGCGGGTGCCGTCGGTCGCGCTGAAGCTGGGCATGGGGCGTCGGTCCGGTCGGTGTCTGCGCCGGGTATCGGACAGACGGGGCCATCTGTCCAGACCGGGGCGCGGGCAGCAAGCGCCGGGGGCCTTCCGCCCCCGGACCCCCGAGGATATTTGTGGACAGAAAAAGCAGGCAGGGGCGCGGCAGACGGCAAGGCTCCGGGCGACACCTCGGGCTTTCATTCTGACGCAACTATCCTCGGGGGTCCGGGGGCAGACGGCCCCCGGCGGCGGGGCCCGCACGGGACCGGCAGCAGGGCGCGGCAAGAGGCCGCTTGCCGCCCCCGCCCGCACCGCCTAAACCCGCGACCGACGGGGGGCGCGATCATGGCACAGGTGACCGAGCAGACGGCCGAGCGGCCAGCCTCGCGCAGGGTGGGCGCGCTGGGGGACCTGCTGCCGTTCCTGCGGCCCTACCGGATGCTGGTGGTGCTGGCGGCGTTGGCGCTTGTGCTGACCGCCTGCGTCAGCCTGACCCTGCCGCTCGCGGTGCGCCGCGTGGTCGACGGCTTCAACGCAAGCGATGCGGCGCTGCTCGACCAGTATTTCGCCGCCGCCCTGGGGATCGCGGCGCTGCTCGCCGCCGGAACCGGCTTGCGCTATTACCTCGTGACGCGGCTCGGCGAGCGGGTCGTGGCCGACATCCGCCGCACGCTGTTCGACCGCGTGATGGGCCTGTCGCCCGCCTTCTTCGAGCGCATCCTGACGGGCGAAGTGGTCAGCCGCCTGACCACCGACACGACGCTGATCCTGTCGCTGATCGGCTCGTCGATCTCGGTCGCGATGCGGAATGCGCTGATCCTGCTGGGCGGGATCGTGATGATGTTCGTGACCTCGCCCAAGCTTGCGGGGCTTGTGCTGCTGATCGTGCCGGCCGTCGTCGTGCCGATCGTCGTGCTTGGCCGCCGCCTGCGGACGCTGAGCCGCGAGAACCAGGACTGGATCGCAGCCTCGTCGGGCAACGCGTCCGAGGCGCTTTTGTCCGTGCAGGCCGTGCAGGCCTTCACGCACGAGCCACAGACCCGGGCGGCCTTTGGCGACATGACCGAGAAATCCTATGCCTCGGCGCAAAGCCGGATCGGGACGCGCGCCTGGATGACGGTGATCGTCATCTTCCTGACCTTTACGGGCATCGTGGGTGTCCTGTGGATCGGGGCGCGCGACGTGCGCGAGGGCGCGATGAGCGCGGGCGAGTTGATCCAGTTCGTGATCTACGCCGTGATGGTCGCAGGCTCGGTCGGTGCCTTGTCCGAGATCTGGGGCGAGGTGCAGCGCGCCGCCGGGGCGACCGAACGGCTGACCGAGCTTCTGGCGACCGAGGACCCGGTCCGCGACCCCGCGCGCCCAACGCCCCTGCCCCGTCCGGTGCGGGGCGAGATCGCCTTCGAGGATGTGGTCTTCCGCTACCCCGCCCGGCCCGAGGCCTCGGCGCTTGCGGGGGTCAGCTTGCGCGTGGCACCGGGCGAGACGGTGGCGCTCGTCGGTCCTTCGGGGGCGGGCAAGACCACGATCCTGCAGCTGCTGCTGCGCTTCTACGACCCGCAGGAGGGCCGCGTCACGATCGACGGGCACGACCTGCGCGATCTTGCGCGCGACGACTTTCGCCGCGCGCTGTCGCTCGTACCGCAGGACGCGGTCATCTTCGGCGCAAGCGCACGCGACAACATCCGCTTCGGCCGCCCCGAGGCCAGCGATGCCGAGGTCGAAGAGGCCGCGCGGGCGGCGGCGGCGCATGACTTTCTCGCCGCCCTGCCGCAGGGCTACGACACCTTCGTGGGCGAGCGCGGCGTGATGCTGTCGGGCGGCCAGAAGCAGCGCATCGCCATCGCCCGCGCGATCCTGCGCGACGCGCCGGTCCTTCTGCTCGACGAGGCGACGAGTGCCCTCGACGCGGAAAGCGAGCGTGCGGTCCAGGACGCGGTCGACCGCCTGTCGCAGGGGCGCACGACGCTTGTGGTCGCGCACCGCCTTGCCACCGTGAAGAAGGCCGACCGGATCGTGGTCTTCGACCAGGGCCGGATCGTCGCAACCGGCACACATGACGCGCTGGTGGCCGAGGGCGGACTTTACGCGCGCCTCGCACGGTTGCAGTTCACCGACGGGCAGGTCTAGCGCCGCGCCCTTCGCGCTGACGTTGCGTTGACCGCAGGCCGCCCCGCTTGCGAGGGGCCGACGATCCGCCGTATCGTTCCTTGCACAAAACGGCGGTCAACGCCGGGGCATCAGGGAGGAGACGGCATGGCAGGGTTCGACGGGGTTTACTCGTCGGTCGCGGACCGCAACGCGATCGAGGCCGAAATGGCGTGGGACGCGCGCGACATGCCGCGCTCGATCCACGCGCTGATGTCGCGCACGGCCGCGGCGCATGGCAACCGCCCCGCCTTCAGCTATCAGTTGTTGTCGGGACCGGGCGACAAGGCGGTGACGCTGACTTGGACCGAGATGCTGGCGCGGGTGACCCAGGCCGCGAACCTGTTCCGCGCGCTCGGGGTCGGCGAGCGCGACGTGGTGGCCTATGTGCTGCCGAACGCGGTCGAGACGGCGGTGACGCTGATCGCAGGGGCGACGGCGGGCATTGTGAACCCGATCAACCCGCTGCTCGACGCCGAGCAGATCGGGGCCATCCTGCGCGAGACGAAGGCGCGCGTCGTCGTCACGCTGCGCGCCTTTCCCAAGACCGACGTGGCGCAGAAGGTCGCCGAGGCAGTGCGCCTCGCACCGGGCGTGCAGACCGTGCTCGAGGTCGACCTCAACACCTACCTTGCGCCGCCGAAACGCTGGATCGTGCCGCTGGTGCGCCCGAAGAACCCGGTCGCCCACAAGGCCCGCGTGCTCGACTTCCACGCCGAGACCGCACGTCAGCCGACGCAGTTGACCTTCGCCGACGGCACCGCCGACCGGGTGGCCGCCTATTTCCATACCGGCGGGACCACGGGCATGCCGAAGGTCGCGCAGCATCGCATCTCGGGGATGATCTACAACGGCTGGCTCGGGCAGCGCCTGCTGTTCAGCGAGACCGACGTGATGTTGTGTCCATTGCCGCTGTTCCACGTCTTCGCGGCCTACCCGGTCTTCATGTCGATCATCGCATCGGGCGGGCATGTGGTCTTTCCCACCCCGCAGGGCTATCGCGGCGAAGGCGTGTTCGACAACTTCTGGAAACTGATCGAGCGTTGGCGCGTGACCTACATGATCACCGTCCCGACAGCCCTCGCGGCCCTGATGCAGCGGCCGATCAACGCGGATGTCAGCAGCTTGCGCGGCGCATTCTCGGGCTCGGCCCCGCTGCCGATCGAGCTTTACAAGCGCTTCGAGGAGGCGACCGGCGTCAGCATCATCGAGGGGTACGGCCTGACCGAAGCGACATGCCTTGTGTCGGTCAACCCGCCGGGGGGCGTCAAGAAGATCGGGTCGGTCGGCATCCCCTTTCCGCACACCCATGTCCGCATCCTGCATTCGGACGCAGCCGGAAACGTCATCAAGGAATGTGCCACCGACGAGATCGGCGAGATCTGCGTCGCAAGTCCGGGCGTGTTCGAGGGCTCGACCTATACCGAGGTCGACAAGAACCGCACGCTCTTCGCCGAGGGGCGCTACCTGCGGACGGGCGATCTGGGGCGGCTGGACGCGGACGGGTATCTCTACATCACCGGGCGCGCCAAGGACCTGATCATCCGGGGCGGTCATAATATCGACCCGTCGATCATCGAGGAGGCGCTGATGCGCCACCCGGCCGTGTCCTTCGTCGGGGCAATCGGGCAGCCCGATGCCCATGCCGGCGAGTTGCCCTGCGCCTATGTGGAACTCAAGTCCGGCAGCACCGCCACCGAGGCCGACCTTCTGGACTTCGCGCGGGCCGAGATTTCCGAGCGGGCGGCGGTGCCCAAGCATGTCGAGGTGCTGGACGCGCTGCCCAAGACCGCCGTCGGCAAGGTCTTCAAGCCCGACCTGCGGCGACGCGCGATCATGCGCGTGCTGGATGCGGCGATGGCCGAGGCGGGCATCGAGGGGGCGGTCAGCGAGGTCGTCGAGGACAAGAAGCGCGGACTCGTCGCGCGCATCGCCCGCAAGGGCGCCGTCGACGAGGCGCTCGCTGCCCGCACGCTGGGGCAGTTCAGCGTCGCCTGGGACTGGGCGGCGTAAGGGGGGTAGCGACGGATTTTGCCGGATTGCAGCCGTCAGGATCGCGGTCGGCCCCTTGCCTGCAGGCTTTCACCCTTCGGCACTCGGATCGCGGAAACGCGCCACTGGCGCCTTTCCGGTCGATCCTCTGGCGGCCCAACCTCACCCCGTCGCGGTATCCATCCAGATCGTCACGGGGCCATCATTGACCAGCGACACCTGCATATCCGCGCCGAAGCGGCCCGTGCGGGTGTCGATGCCCTGTGCGGCGAGCGCGGCAGCGACCGCCTCGTAAAGCCTGCGACCCTCCTCGGGGGCAGCGGCGGTCGAAAAGCCGGGGCGATTGCCGCGCAGGTCGGCGGCGAGGGTGAACTGGCTGACCACAAGCGCAGCCCCGCCCGTTTCGCGCAGCGACAGGTTCATCCGACCGTCGCCGTCGCGGAAGATCCGCAGCTTCGCAATCTTCTTGGCCAGCCGCTCAGCCTCGGCCTGGCCGTCGCCCTGCATCGCGCACACGAGGATCAACAGGCCCGCGCCGATGTCAGCGACGGGCTCGTCCCCGACCGCAACGGAGGCCGAACTGACGCGCTGGACGACAGCCCTCAAAGCTCGTGCGCCCAGGGCGGGTTCGCCCCGGCGCGGCTGACGGTGATTGCGGCGGCGCGGGTGCCAAGCGAAAGCGCCGCGTCGAGCGCGGCGTCGGGCAGCGTGGCAAGGGCCGCCTTCGTCAGCGCCCCCGCGCGGTGCAGGCTGGCCAGCACGCCCGCGTTGAACGTGTCGCCCGCGCCGACGGTGTCGGCGACCGTGACGCGCGTGGCCGCGACGAAGCTGTCCTGTGTGGCGGTGATGGCACGCGCGCCCGACGCCCCTTCGGTCAGGAACACGACCCTCGGCCCGGCATCCAGCAGCCCGCGCGCAAGCGCCACCGGATCGCCCGGCCCGGCCAGCCAGTGCAGGTCTTCGTCCGACAGCTTCACAAGGTCGGCGCGCGCGATCATCCGCGCGATCCGGGCGCGGTAGGCGCCCTCGTCGGTGATGAAGCCGGGCCGGATATTGGGGTCGATCATGGTGACGCGCCCTGCCTGCGCCGCGCGGGCCTGAAGCGCCTCATAGCTTGCGGCGGCAGGATCGTTCACCAGCGAGATGCCCCCGAAGAAGAGCGTCCCGATCCCGGCGGGGATCGCGGGCAGGTCGGCGTGCGAGAGCATTCGCCCCGCGGTATTCTCGTCATAGAAGGCATAGCTCGCCTGACCGTCCACAAGCTTGACGAACGCGAGCGTCGTCGGCCTGCCGGAGCGGGCGCAGAGTGCGGTGTCGACATGCGAGGCCGCGAGCGTGTCCTGAAGGATCTGCCCGAAGAGGTCGGTCGAAAGTCCCGTGAAGAAGCCCGACGGCGCGCCGAGCCGCCCCAGCGCGATGGCCGTGTTGAAGACCGCCCCGCCGGCATGGGGCGCGAAGGCCGCCTCGCCCGCCGCCGTCTCGCGCGGGAGCATGTCGATCAGCGCCTCGCCGCAGCACAGGATCATCGTCGCGGGGTCGGTGTCGGGCATCGAGCGTCCTTCGTCTGTCGGTCTGCGGGGCGGCCGCCGGGGGTTTTCCACCCCCGGACCCCCGGAGGGTATTTGAGCCGAAACGAAGCGGCAAGACGGCTATGCGCCGGGCCTCTCAGCCGACGAAGAAGGGCGCGAGGTTGGCCCGGATGCGGGCAAGCGGCGTCTCGCCCGAGGCGTCGGGCACGAAGACCTGCCCGGTGATCGCCTCGAACGCCTCGATATAAACCTGCGAGGTGGTCGCGATCATCTCGGGCGAGATCGGCGGGATGGGGTCCGCGTAAGGGTCGCAGCGCGCGGCGACCCAGGCGCGGATCACGTCCTTGTCGAACGACGGCGGGCGGGTGCCGCCCGCCAGCGCCGCCTCGTAGCCGTCGGCGCGCCACCAGCGAGAACTGTCCGGGGTGTGCACCTCGTCGGCAAGGCGGATCGTGCCCTCTTCGTCGACACCGAACTCATACTTCGTGTCGGCGAGGATGAGGCCCCGTTCGGCGGCCATCGCCTGCCCCCGCGCGTAAAGTACCAGCGCGCGGTCCGACACGTAGTCCCAATGGTCGCGCGTCAGAAGGCCCTCGGCCACGATGCGGGCGGCGGTCAGTGGCTCGTCATGGCCGCCGTCGAAGGCCTTGGAGGTCGGCGTCACGATCGGCGCGGGCAGCGCCTCGTTCGCCCGCAGGCCCTCGGGGAGGCGGTGACCGTACATCTCGCGCGCGCCTTGCGCGTAGAGCGTCAGGATCGAGGTGCCGGTGGTGCCCGCGAGATAGCCGCGCACGATAACCTCGACCGGCAGGATCGTCAGGCGCCGGCCGACCACCACGTTCGGATCGGGATAGGCGAGGACGTGGTTCGGGCAGATGTCCGCGGTCCGGTCGAACCAGAAACGGGCGGTCTGCGTCAGCACCTGCCCCTTCCAGGGGATCGCGGCGAGGATGCGGTCGAAGGCACTGATCCGGTCGGACGAGATCAGGATGCGGCGCGCGGGCTGGCCGGGCGTGGCAGGCAGGTCGTAGCAGTCGCGGACCTTGCCGAAATAGGGGTTCGGCAGTTCGGCGATGCGGGCGTGATCGAGGATGCGGGTCTGGTCGGGCATGGCTGCTTCATCGGGGCGGAGGCCCGGTCTGTCAACGCGCAAGGTGAGCGGGACGCAGCGGTTGTGCGTGCGGAGGGCCGAGGGCTGTCTGTCCCCGGCCCCCGAGTATCTTGGCAAAGATGAACGGGGGGTCAGGCGGCGGGGCCGGCATGCGGCAGATCAAGGCGGCGAAGGAGGTCGGCCGCCGCATCCTCGGGGCCGATCCGACCTTCGGCGACGGCGGCACCGAGGCGCGCGCGCTCGGCCCGGACGGGCGGCGTCTCGAGGGCTGCGAGCAGGCCTGCCCGAAGCTCCGCCTCGAAGCTGCTGCGCGCCTGGCCCGCGCGGTTGGCGGCCCAGTGTCCCGAAGCGCGGCGCCATTCGGCCAGCGCCTCGATCGCGGCCCAGCCCGCGTCGATGCCGCTGCCGTCGAGCGCCGACACGGCAAGCGCGCGGGGATAGCCCGGCGGGTCCTGCGGGCGGCGGCGCAAGAGGTGCAGCGCGCCCTCGTAGTCGGCACGGGTGCGGGCGGCGGCGGCGGCCAGATCGCCGTCGGCCTTGTTGACGAGGATCAGATCCGCAATCTCCATGATGCCGCGCTTGACGCCCTGCAACTCGTCGCCCCCCGCGGGGGCCATGAGAAGGACGAAGACGTCGCACAACTCGGCCACCATCGTCTCGGACTGGCCCACCCCCACAGTCTCGATCAGCACGACGTCGAAGCCCGCTGCCTCGCAGAGTGCCACCGCCTCGCGCGAGCGGCGGGCGACGCCGCCAAGCTCGGTCCGGCTGGGCGAGGGGCGGATGAAGGCGCGGTGGTCGCGCGCCAGACGCTCCATCCGGGTCTTGTCGCCGAGGATGCTGCCGCCCGAGCGCGCCGAGGACGGATCGACCGCAAGGACCGCGACGCGCAGGCCCTGCCCGGTCAGCATCAGGCCGAACGCCTCGATGAAGGTCGACTTGCCGACGCCGGGCGTGCCGGACAGGCCGATCCGCAGCGCCTCGCGCCCGGTTGGATGAGCCTCGCCGCGCAGGGCAGCCAGAAGCGCGCGCGCCTCGGCCCGGTGATCGGCGCGCGCGCTTTCCACGAGCGTGATCGCGCGGGCGAGCGCGCGGCGGTCGCCCGCGATCACCTCTTTGCCAAGCTTCGCAACATCCATCGGGTCATCCGGCAAACCTTCGCGCATCGGCGCGTGGGCGCACGGGAATGTCAACGCCTTGTCATCTGCTAAGGGTTATGCAGATGGTCGGATGCTCCTGTGCGAAAGGGTGACACCGATGCAGATCATGCGCTGGATCGCCGCGATGACCCTGGCGGCGGGGACCGCCGGGGCAGAGCCCGCAGTCTTCGACCTGACGCTGCGCGGGGTGCCTGCGGGCGCGCTGACATTCGTCGGACGCGAGACCGGCGGGCGCTATGCGGTCACGGGTCGGCTCGAGACCGGCGGGCTCGCGGCGCTGCTGCGGCGCGTGCGCTACGACGCCGAGGCCGAGGGGCGCGTCTCGCGCGGGCGCTTCACGCCGCAGCGCTATGCCGAAGCCGCCGATACAGGGCGGCGGCAGTCGAAGGCCGTCATGTCCTATGAGGGCGGCGTGCCGCAGGTGAAGGTCTACGATCCACCCCGGCGCACGGGCGACCGCGACCTTGATCCCGCGACGCAAGTCGGCACCGTCGATCCGCTGACGGCCCTTTACGCGACGCTGCGTGACGTGCCCGCCGGGGCCGAGTGCAACGTGCGCCACACGATGTTCGACGGCCAGCGGCGCAGCGAGGTCGCTCTTGGCGCGCCGCAAGCAGTCGAGGGCGGCGTCGCCTGCCCGGGCGAGTATCGCAGGCTGGAGGGGTTCTCGGCCAAGGACATGGCCGAGCGCAGCCGCTTTCCCTTCACCGTCCGGCTCGAGCCGGCAGCCAACGGGACGATGCGCGTGGCCGAGGTCTCGATGGTGACACTCTATGGCAATGCGCGGCTGACGCGCCGATAAGGCGGGGGTGAGCACGCCATCCGATCCCCTACCCATCGACGAGGCCCTGCCCCGGCTTCTGGCCGCGCTGCGAAAGCGTGGCCAGGCCGTGCTGCAAGCCCCGCCGGGGGCAGGCAAGACGACCCGCGTGCCGCTTGCCCTGCTGCAGGCGGGGTTGGTGCGGGGCCGGATCGTGATGCTCGAACCCCGGCGTCTCGCCGCGCGCGCGGCGGCCGAGCGGATGGCGGCCAGCCTTGGCGAAGCGGTGGGTGGCACGGTCGGCTATCGCATCCGGGGCGAGGCCAAGGTGTCGCCCGCCACCCGGATCGAGGTCGTGACAGAAGGCATCCTCACGCGGATGATGCAGGGCGATCCGTCGCTTGACGGCATCGGCGCGCTGATCTTCGACGAGTTCCACGAACGCTCGCTGAACGCCGACCTTGGCCTTGCGCTGGCGCTCGAGGTGCGGGGGGCGTTGCGCGAGGATCTGATGCTGGTCGTGATGTCGGCCACGCTCGACGCAGGCCCCGTGGCGGCGCTGATGGGCGCGGCACCCCTGGTCACCAGCGAGGGGCGCGCCTGGCCGGTCGAGACGCGCTGGCTGCCACGCCCCTTGGGCGAGCAGCGGTTCGAGGCGGCGATGGCCGACGTGATCCTTGAGGCGCTGGAGGAAGCGCCCGAGGGCAGCCTTCTGGCCTTTCTGCCCGGCGAGGCCGAGATCCGGCGGGTCGAGGGGCTGCTGCGCGGTCGCCTGCCGTCCGGCTGCGTGGCGGTGCCGCTGTTCGGCGCGATGGAGTTCGGGGCGCAGCGCGCGGCTGTGGCCCCGGTCGTGCAGGGGCGGCGCGTGACGCTTGCGACCTCGATCGCCGAGACTTCGCTGACGCTGCCCGACATCCGCATCGTGGTCGACGGGGGCCGCGCGCGCCGCGCCAGGTTCGATCCGGCGAGCGGCATGTCGCGCCTTGTGACCGAGCGGGTGACACGGGCCGAGGCCGAGCAGCGACGTGGCCGTGCAGGGCGGGTCGCGCCGGGGGTGTGCCACCGCCTCTGGGCCCGGACCGAGGAGGGCGCGCTCGCGGCCTTCCCCCCGCCCGAGATCGCGGCGGCGGACCTGACGGCTCTGGCGCTGGAACTGGCGCTCTGGGGCGGCGGGGCGGGCCTCTCGTTCCTGACCCCGCCGCCCGAAACGGCACTGGCCGAAGCGCGGGCGCTGCTGGCCGACCTCGGCGCGCTCGACGCAGCCTGGCGGATCACCGATCACGGGCGGGCACTTGCGGCGCTGCCGCTGCACCCACGCCTCGGGCACATGGCGCTGCGGGCGGGGCGTGCGGCAGCCCCGCTGGCTGCGCTGCTGGGCGACCGTGATCCCGTGCGGGGCGCGCCGCCCGACCTTGGGCTGCGCCTGGCCGCCCTTGCCGATCCGAAGCGGTTCGAGGCGGATCATCCCTGGCCCCTGCACCGCCCCACGCTGGAGCGTATCCGCGACGAGGCGCGGCGTCTGGCACGGGCGATCCCGGCCAACGGGGAAAGGCTGTCCCCCGCCGCGATGGCGGCGCTGGCCTACCCCGACCGGATCGGCCTGCGCCGCAAGGGCGAGGCCCCGCGCTGGCTTCTGTCGGGCGGCAAGGGGGCGGCTATGGAGCCGGGCCTGCCCCTGTCCCACGCCCGCCTGATCGTGGCGACCGATCTCGATGGCGACACGCGCGAGGCGCGCATCCGGCAGGCAATCGAGATCGGCGAGGACGAGGTGCGCGCGCTTTACGGCGACCGGGTCGCGCGCGTCGATCTCTGCCTGTGGGACGCGCGCGAAGGGCGGGTGCTGGCGCGGCGGCGTGAAACCCTCGGCGCGCTCGTGCTGTCCGAGCGGCCCTGGCCCGAGGCCCCGTCCGAGGCGATGGCGGCGGCGGCGCTGGACGGACTTCGCCTGATCGGGCTGCCCTGGACGCCACCCGCGCGTCGCCTGCGGGCGCGGATCGAGCTTGCGCGTGCAGGCGGGGCCGCCCTGCCCGACTGCACCGATGCGGGCCTGCTGGCGGGCGAGGCGCTTCTGCCCGCCCTCGGGCGCTGCCGCACCGAGGCCGACCTGCGCGCGCTCGATCTGACCGAGCCCTTGCGCCGCTTGCTGACCTGGGAGCAGACGCAGGCGCTTGACCGGCTTTGCCCGGCGAGTTTCACGACGCCGCTCGGCCGCGCGGTACCGATCGACTACGAGGGCGAGGCCCCGGCCATCGAGGTGCGCCTGCAGGAGATGTTCGGCACGACGCGCCACCCGACGGTCGGCGCGGCCCGCACGCCGCTCCGGGTGGCGCTGCTGTCGCCGGGGGGCAAGCCGGTGCAGGTCACGTCGGACCTGCCGGGCTTCTGGGCTTCGAGCTATGCCGACGTGCGCCGCGACATGCGCGGACGCTATCCGCGCCACCCCTGGCCCGAAGACCCGACCGCCGCAGATCCCACTTTGCGGGCCAAGCCGCGCGGCACCTGAGGGTGTGCTGGTCGCCGGGGCCCCGGCCCCCAGACCCAGGGCCCGAATGAAAGCGGAAGACAGGAACACGGGCGCGCTGGCGGCTTCCGCCCATCTGCGAATCCCGGTATGGCGGCGAGACGCTTGCCCGAAGGATGCGCCCCGTGACTGCCGACCAGACCGCCCTTGGCCGCGCCCGCTGGGCCGTGGCCGCGATGTTCCTCGCCAACGGCTTCCTTTTCGGGTCGTGGGCGCCGCAGATCCCGCTGCTGCTGCCGCGCCACGACATCACCGAAAGCACGCTCGGCTTCCTGATCTTCGTGCTTGGCGTCGGCGCGCTGGCGGCGATGTCGGTGTCGGGCGTGATCATCGCGCGGGCCGGTTCGGTGCGCGCGCTTCAGGGCTTTGCGCTGCTTGCGGTGGGCACGCTGCCGCTGGTTGTCCACGCGCCGGGGCTCTGGACGCTCGGGGCCGCAATGGCGGCGATGGGGGCCTTCCTCGGTTCGATGGATGTCGCGATGAACGCCAACGCGGTCGAGGTCGAGAAGGGCCTCGGGCGCGCCATCATGTCGTCGTCGCACGGATTCTGGAGCCTTGGAGGCTTTTTCGGCGGCGGCGTGGGGGCGCTTGTCCTCGAGCGGATCGGGGCCGAGGCGCATGCGCTTCTGTCAGCCCTTATCGCCCTCGTGCTGACGCTGGGGGCGGCCCCCCTGTTGCAAGGCGAGTCCGCCGCCCCCGCCCCGCCCAAGGGTGTCGCGCGCGCCGCCGTCTGGCCGCGCGGCTGGCCGATCTACATCCTGGGTGGAATGGCATTCTTCAGCATGGTGCCCGAAGGCGGCGTGCTTGACTGGGGGGCACTGTATCTGACGCGGGAGCTCGGCGTCTCGGTCTCGACAGCCTCGCTGGGCTTTGCGGTCTTCGCAGGCACAATGGCCATCGTGCGCTTTCTTGGCGACTCGGTGCGGAACCGCTTCGGCGCGGTGACGACGCTGCGCGTGTCGAGCCTGATCGGCACCATCGGCATCCTCGGCGCGGGCCTTGCGCCCGAGGCCTGGGTCGCGATCCTGGCCTTCGGCTTTGCGGGCCTTGGCATCGCCAACATGATGCCGATCATCCTTTCCGCCGCAGGCAATCAGGGCGAAACTTCGGGTGGCGGCATCGCGACGGCGACGATGATGGGCTATTCCGGTATTCTGGTTGCGCCTTCAGCGATCGGGATTGCTGCCGAGGAAGTCGGCTACCGGGCCATCTATATTGCGCTGGCAGGCTTCCTGCTTATCGTCGCGGCGCTTGCAGGCCGGGTCGGCGCTGCGGACCATATCGGGGCGGCACGGTCCGAACGGGCGGTCACGCAATCCCCATGAAGTCGGCCTTGCCGATCTCGATGCCGTTGTGACGCAGGATCGCGTAGGCCGTTGTCGCATGGAAATAGAACTGCGGCAGGGCATAGAGCGTCAGGAACTCGAGCCCGGTCATCGTCATGTCCTGCCCCCGCGCCTTGATCGTGACGGGCCGCTCGGCCGCGCCCTCGAAGGCCGCCTCGGGGGCCGAGGCGATCGACGCCATGGCCGAGGCGATCCGCGCGCGCAAATCGTGCAGGGTCGTCTCGGTGTCAGGAAAGGTCGGCACGTCGCTGTCCGACAGGCGTGCGGCCATCCGTGCGGCGAAGTCGCAGGCCAGTTGCACCTGCCGGGTAAGGTCGAGCATGTCGGGATAAAGCCGGTCGCGCAGAAGCACGGCTGGATCGATCTTGCGCGCAGCGCACTGTACCTCGGTCTTGGCGAGGATCGCGTCGAGCGCCTTCAGCTGGCGCAGGGTGGGGGTCACGGCGGCTGCGTAGATCATGGGGCTTGGGTCCGGGCGGGCGGGATGCCCGTGGCTGGACAGTGGCCGGGGCCAGACCCGCAGGTCAAGCCCCGGCGGGTGGCGCCTCGCCCAGCCAGTCCTCGGCGATGCGGACATAGATGCCCACCGCCGCGCGCAGCGCCGCGACCGAGGCCGTCTCGTCCGGCTGACCGCTGAGGCCAAGCTCGCCCGGCCCCAGGATCACGAAGGGCGCATCGACGCCCTGCATCAGGATCGCGCCGTCGCTGTAGTAGGACACCCCCCGGACCGCAGGGGGGCGGCCCGTGATGCCCGCCACCGCATCGGCGCAGAGGCGGACGAAGGGGCTGTCGGGTGGCTCCTCGACGGCAGCCTTGAAGTCGGTGACGTGCAGCGTGACGCCGTCCGGCAGCAAGGGCGCAAGCTGCGCGAGCACCGTCTCGACCGCGATGCCGGGGCCGAACCGCACGTCGAGTGCTGCGATGCATAGGTCGGGCGTCACATTGACGGCCGTGCCGCCCCGGATGGTGCCGACCGTGACCGAAGGCGGCGACAAGAGCGGGTGCACGGGCAGATCGAGCGTGATGGCACACAGCCGCGACAGTGCCTTTGACATCAGAAGGATCGCGTTCACCCCCGCCTCGCCCGAGACATGGCCGATCCGCCCCACCGCGCGCACCTCAAGCCAGAGGATCGCCTTTTCGACCACGATGAGGTCGAGCGACGAGGGCTCGCCGCACAGGAACGCGCCGATCCGGGCCTTGAACCCCTGTGCCGCGAGGCGGCGCGCACCAAGGCAGTCGGCGCTTTCGCCTGCGGTGAAGGCGAGGATTAGGTCACCACCAAGCGGGGCGCCGCGCGCGGCCAGCACGCCGGCGGCGGCACAGAAGGCCGCCACCGCGCCCTTCATGTCGGTCGTGCCCCGCCCGCGAACCCGGTCGCCCACGACATCGCCCGCGAAAGGATCGAAGCGCCACGCCTGGTCGCCGACCGGCACCGTGTCGAGATGCGCCGAAAATACCAGCGGGGGGCGCGAGCCCCTGCCCCGCAGGCAAGCGACCACATTGGCCCGGCCCGGCAGGAACGCGTCGAGCGTGCTGTCGAGCCCGAGGCCAAGGAGATGCCGATGGACGACCTGCGCCACCGCAAGCTCGCCGCCGGGCGGATCGCAGCTTGGGATCGCCACGATCTCGCGCAGAAGCGGCAGAGGGTCGGGCGTCACAGCCCGAGGCACCAGCGCATCACGGCCTTCTGCGCGTGCAGGCGGTTCTCGGCCTCGTCGAAGACGACCGAATGGGGGCCGTCCATCACCGCACTCGTCACCTCGTCGTTCCGGTGCGCGGGCAGGCAGTGCATGAAAAGCGCATCGGGCTTGGCGAGGGCCATCAGTGCCTCGTTCACCTGATAGGCGCGCAGCTGGTTGTGCCGGCGTTCCTTGGCGCTTTCGGGGTCGTGCATGCTGACCCAGGTGTCGGTGACGACAAGATCGGCCCCGGCGACGGCCTGCGCGGGGTCGCGCGCGATCTCGATGCGCGCGCCTGCGGCACGGGCGAAGTCGATCGCCGCGCTGTCGGGGTCGAGCGTCTCGGGGCCGGTGAAGGTCATGTCGAAGCCGAACTGCCCGGCTGCGTGCAGCATCGAGGCGCAGACGTTGTTGCCGTCGCCCGCCCAGACCACCCGGCGCCCGGCGATGGGGCCGCGATGTTCCTCGTAGGTCATCACGTCGGCCATGATCTGGCAGGGATGGGTGCGGTTGGTGAGGCCATTGATGACGGGCACCGTCGCATACTCGGCCATCTCGAGCAGCGTCGCTTCCTCGAAGGTGCGGATCATGATGAGGTCGACATAGCGCGACAGCACGCGGGCGGTGTCGGCGATGGTCTCGCCATGGCCGAGCTGCATTTCCTTGCCCGAAAGCACCATCGTCTGCCCGCCCATCTGGCGCACGCCCACATCGAAGCTGACGCGGGTGCGGGTCGAGGGCTTCTCGAAGATCAGCGCCACCATGCGGCCTGCGAGCGGCTGCTCGTCATCGGGCGTGCCGCGCGGTCGGTCGTGGCGCGCGGATTTCATCGCGCGGGCGCTGTCGATCATGCTGCGAAGGGCGCTGGCTTCGGTGGTGTGGATGTCGAGGAAATGCTGCATGCCGTGTCTTTCGTGGAGGGCGCAGGGGGTTTCACGCCCCCGGACCCCCCGTGGGATATTTGTGCCAAAATGAAATCAGGCCGCCGTGGCCTTTTCGAGAGCAGACGCAGCACGGTCGAGGCGGGTGATGGCCTCGGCGATGTCGGCATCGGGGATCGTCAGGGCGGGAAGAAGGCGCAGGACGTTGTCCGAGGCGGCGACAGTCAGCACCCCCGCCTCGTAGCCCGCCTTGACGAGGTCGGCCGGAGGCACCCGGCACTTGAGGCCGAGCATGAGGCCGGTCCCGCGCACAGCCTCGAACACCGCCGGGTGGGTTGCGACCAGCCCCTCGAGGCGCTGGCGGAAGAGCGCGCCCTTGCGGACCACCTCTGCGAGGAAGGCGTCGTCCGACACGATCCCCATCACCGCCGCCCCGACCGCGCAGCCGAGCGGGTTGCCGCCATAGGTCGAGCCATGCGTCCCGGGACCCATGCCCGAGGCCGCGTGTTCGGTCGCAAGCACAGCACCCAGGGGGAAGCCGCCGCCGATGCCCTTGGCGACCATCATGATGTCGGGCGTGATGCCCGCCCATTCATGTGCGAAAAGGCGGCCCGTGCGGCCCATGCCGCATTGCACCTCGTCGAGGATCATCAGCGCGCCGGTCGCATCGCAGAGGTCGCGCAGCCCCTTAAGGCAGGCGTCGGGCAGCACGCGGATGCCGCCCTCGCCCTGGATCGGCTCGACGATGACCGCGGCCACGCGGTCGGTCAGCGCGGCCACGCGGTCGGTCAGCGCGGCGCGGAGCGCGTCGTGGTCGCCGAACGCGAGGTGCGTGAAGCCGGGCATCAGCGGGCCAAAGCCCTTGGTCATCTTTTCAGACCCGGCAGCCGCTATGGCCCCGGTCGAGCGGCCATGGAATGCACCTTCGAAGGCGAGGATCTGCGTCCGTTCGGGCTGGCCGCGGTCGGACCAGTGCTTGCGCGCCATCTTGATCGCAAGCTCGCAGGCCTCGGTCCCCGAATTGGTGAAGAAGACCGTGTCGGCGAAGGTCGCCTCGACCAGCATCTCGGCCAGCCGCTCTTGCTCGGGGATGCGGTAGACGTTCGAGACATGCCAAAGCTTGCTTGCCTGCGCGGTGATCGCGGCGACCAGCGCCGGATGCCCGTGACCGAGCGCGTTGACCGCGATGCCCGCACCGAGATCGAGGTAGCGTCGCCCGTCTTCGGCCACGAGCCAGGAGCCTTCGCCATGCGTGAAGGCGAGCGGTGCGCGGGAATAGGTCGGCAGGACGGCGGGGATCATGACAGGCACCTTTCGAGGCGAAGCCAAGGGGTGCCAAAGCCGGGCGCGCAAGTCAACGAATGTCGACGAGGGGCTGCGACTCACGGGCAGTTGTGTCCGGGTGCGAGGCTCTCTAATATGGACTGTCCCCGGCGGATCGTCCGCCGCACCACCCCGCTGACCGGAGTAGCCCGATGTCCTGGACCGACGAGCGCGTCGAGACCCTGAAGAAGATGTGGGGCGACGGGCAATCCGCTTCGCAGATCGCCAAGGAGCTTGGCGGCGTGACGCGCAACGCGGTGATCGGCAAGGTCCACCGGCTTGGCCTGTCGAACCGCGTCGGCGGCAAGCCCGACGAGGACGAGGCCGTGGCGGCCCCCGAGATGCCCGGCGTCGAGGCGGCGGCTCCCGAGCCGCGCGCCGCCGAGCCGCGCCCGGCCGAGGCCCGCCCCACGATCCCGCCGGGCGGGGCGACGGTTACGCCGCTTCCGATCCGCAAGGCGATCATCCCCGCTGGACAGCCGCTGCCGCCCCAGCCCTCGGCCAACGAGATCAGCCCCGAGGTCCTGGCCTCGGTCCGCGAGGTCGAGAAGCATGCCAAGCGCCTGACGCTGATGGAACTGACCGAGCGGACCTGCAAATGGCCGATCGGCGATCCGGCGACCGACGACTTCTGGTTCTGCGGCCTGCCGACGCAGGCGGGCAAGCCTTATTGCGACGCGCATGTCGGCGTCGCCTTCCAGCCGATGAGCGCGCGACGCGACCGTCGCCGCTAAGGGCTACTCGAGCCCGAGAAGCTGGTTCAGGGCGCGTTCGGCCTCGTTCTGCAGGGCCTCTTCGGCGGTAAGGGGCGGCGCCGCCGGCGCAGGTTCGGCCAGCGGGTCGGGCGCGGCGGGCGCGGGCGGGGGCGGCGCGTCCGTCGTGCCGCCGCCGAATAGGCCGCCAAGTCCTTCCAGCCCCTCGATCCCGCCAAGTTCCTCGCGCAGCTTGTCCTCGATCTCGGTCCGGGCACGCTCTTCGAAGCGTTGCGCTTCCTCCTCGAGACGACGCCGCGCGACCGACTCGAGGTCTGGGCGGATGCTCGGGCTGGCCCAGGGGCCCGAGATGCGGATCGGGATCTGCGCGTCGATATCGAGCGGGTTGCCCCGCAGCGACAGCGGCACGACCCGGTAGTCGAGGCTTTGCGCGCCGATGTCGACCGTGCCGCTGCCCGAGGCGGTGACGAGCGGCGCCGTCAGCGCGAGGTCGCCGTTCCGCAGCACGCCGCCCTCCACCGCGAAGGTGCCGGTCAGCGCGTCGAAGACGGTGCTGGCGCCATCGTCCTCGGCCGCGTCCTGACCGAAGCTTGCGACCAGACGCTCGAGGTCGAAGCCAGCGACCGCCCCGTCGCGGAAGGCGAGGCTGCCATCGCCCGAGAGGCTTCGCATCAGCGCGTCCATGCTGCCGCCCGCGCCGAGAAGGTTGATCCGAAGATCGCCGGTACCGCTGACCCGCTGATACCCGGCAAGGTCGGACAGGAACGGCTGAAGCGCCAGCCCCGCCATCGACAGCGTGACGCGCGACGAGAAGCCATCGCGGGCGTTCGCGATCACCTGTCCCGACAGCGTGCCGCCGTAGCCCTGCACCTCGCGCAGGTCCATCACGGCGCGGGCGCGGTCGATGGTGACGCCGAGGCGCGCGGGGCCAAGATTCAGCGGACCCACGCGCAGGCTTTCGGCGGCAAGCGATATCTCGGCGTCGAGCACGCCGAGGCCGCTTGCGTCGATCGGCGCGGTGGACCAGCCGCCCGATGCACCGCCCGCGCCGCCCCCCGCACCACCGCCAGACGGGCTTTCGGCGGCCGCGAAGGCCAGCGCGCCCGCCGAAAGTTGCGCGGTCAGCTTGGGCCGCGTCTCGCCGGGGACGAGGTCGAAGGCGCCCGTCAGGCGGTTGTCGTCGAGCGTAACGACGCCGTCGCGCAGGTGGACCGAGCCTTCGGCGGTCAGCGTCAGCGCGCCCGAGGCTGCGATGCTGCGCCGGCCAAGCCCCTCGGGCAGGTCGGGCGCGGATTGGCCGAGCACGGCAAAGAGCGCGCCGAGGTCCGAGAGGTCCGCTTCGACCGCGCCCTCGCCCGCAAAGGGCGACAGGCCGAGGCGCCCGTCGAAGCCGATGCGCGAGTCCCCTGCCGTCGCCGTCAGCGCGACCGGCACGACGCGGCCCTCGAGCGCATCGGCAAAACCCGACACCTGCCCCGTGACGGTCACCGGACGGTCGCGGAAGCGCGCCGAGAGGTCTACCTCGGCCTGCCCCTGAAAGTCGGGCACGCGCAGGGCAAGGTCGATGGCCTCGATGCGCGTCTCGGTGCCGCGGCCCCGGTCGGCGTAAAGGACGGTGCCACCCCGGACGAGCGCCTCGTCGATGGTGAAGGGCGTGCGTGCGGTGGAAGGGGCCGTGCCGCCGTCAGCGGGGGCGGCCGGAGTTGCCTCGGGCGCGAAGGCCCAGTTGACGCGCCCGTCACCCGCCCGTTCCAGGAGCAGGCGCGGCTCGACCAGCTCGATCCCCGTCACGCGCACCGTGCCGCCGATCAGCGCGGCCATGTCGACGGCGACCGACAGGGACTGCGCGGTCAGCATCGGACCCGCTTCGGACCAGTCGGCGTTGGCGAGCGTCACCGGCCCGGTGCGGACGCCAAGCTGCGGCCAGACGGTCGGGCTGACATCACCCTCGAAGGTCAGGGTGCGGCCCGTCGCCTTGCGGAACTCTGCCGCGGCGAGGCGGGCAACCGTCTCGGTCGGGATCAGAAACAGCGCCGCCACGCCCAAAAGGACCAGCAGCACCAGCGCCCCGACGATCCGCATCAGCCACCGCATCGACGCCTCCCGCAAACGGACAGGGGCCAGACTAGGGCCGCGCCCGGCGGGCAACAAGCCCGCGCGGCACGGCCCACGCGATCGTGCCTAAAGGCGGATCAGCGGTAGCCCTGCGATGGCCTGGGCAAAGACGGCGGCGGTCAGTGCGACATACCCGACACCCCCCGCCGCAACGACCCGGGGGGACCAACCGCTGCGGTCGGCCAAGAGGCCCAGCAGCGGCAGCGCCTGCATGGCGTGCAGCGCAAGGAAATGCGCGGGCCGCAGGTCGCCGACCGTGCCGGACCAGCCGAACACCGGCCAGCTTGGCGCGCCCGGGGGCGGCTGGCCGACGAAATGCCCGCCATTCGACGACAGATACCCCGCCGTCACGATCGTCAGAACCGTGGAAAGCCCGAAGCCCGTCAGCACGCCAAGGCGCAGGCCAGGTCGCATCGCGGCCTCGTGGTCGCGCCATGCGAGGACCCCGACAAGCGCCACCACGAGCATCAGCGACACCGCGCCGACGCCCATTAGGCTGTACATCCGGATGCGGAACGGGTCGGCGAAGTTGAAATGCGACGCGACCCCCTGCCCCGCCGAGGCGATCAGATAGGCCATCTCGCCGATCATCGCGACGACCGCGACGCCAAGGCCGATCCGAAGCACCCAGGCCCGGCGCGCCGCCGGACCCATGCGGTCGACGACGAGCGCGAGCGTGCCGAAGTAGAGCGCGAAGGACACCGCGAACTTGAGCGGCTTGACCCAGACATTCGTGACACCCAGCGTCCGGGTGTCCACGACAAGGCCCGCCACCGTGATCGCGCAGAGGCCGAGCGAGAGGCCGACCATAGGCCACATCTGGTCGGCCATCGTCCGGGGCGGCGAGGCGGGAAAGGTCGCGGCGATCATGCCGCACCGCCCAGCGCCGGAACGCAGCCGCACAGCTTGGCGCCGCCCTCGACCATCAGGCCCAAGAGCAGGCCCATCGGGCCGAACATCAGGATCGACAGAAGGATCGGCGCCTGGATCACGCGGTGGACCCCGGCGCGATCAAGACGCTCGGCCACGAAGCAGCCGATCAAAAGGTCGAAGGCGAGGAAATGGACCCAACCCGCCAGCAGCAGCGGCTCGGTCTGAAACAGGGCGCGCACGGCGGCGAGCGTGTCGTAGCCGCCTTCGGCGGTGAAGAAATACGCCAGCATCAGCCCGGAATAGAGCGCCGAAAGCGTCAGCGGCACCGCCAGCCGGGGCACGACGCCCAACCATGCGATGCGTCGGGGGGCGAGGATCAGCACGGCCCACCCGAGCATCGCGGCCTGCCCCGCATAGCCGAAAACGACGTCCCAATCCATTCCGCCCCCCATGTTTACAGCGTAAATATGCCGGGCGAGCTGTGAGCGGTCAAGCGGATATTGACAGTGGAAACACATTGACAGTGGAAACGGGGGGCGTCAGTCAGGCGCAATGAACCGCCCCTACCATCACGGCGATCTGAAGCATGCGCTGGTCGAGGCGGGCCTTGCGCTGCTTGAGGAGGGCGGGCTTGCGGCGCTGACCCTGCGCGCCTGTGCGGCGCGCGCAGGCGTCAGCCATGCGGCCCCGAAGAACCATTTCGGCTCGCTGCACGGGCTGGTCACGGCCATTGCCGCCGAAGGCTTCCGCCGCCACGCGATCTTCATGCGCGAAGGGCTGGCCGCCGGGGCCGCCCCTGGCGAGCGGCTTCACGCGGCACTCGAGGGCTATGTGCGCTTCGCTACCGAACACCCCCACCTGTTCGAACTGATGTTTTCGCCCAGCTATCCCGATTTCGCCGACCCCGAGTTGCGCGCCTCGGCGTCAGAGAGCTACGCAGTGCTCCGCGACGTGGCGACCGGGCTCGACTGGGACAAGGCGGACGCGCCGGGCGCGCAGCAACGCGCCGAGATGATGCTTTGGTCGCTGGTCCACGGCTATGCGATCCTGTCGCTGTCGGGCCAGTTCTCGCAAGGCGGCGCCTGCGCGCCAGTGTTTGCCGTGACCGAGATCGCGCCCGCCTTCGGCTACCGCGCGCCGACTGCCGAAACCTGATCCGTCAGGGCGACACCGCCTGCGGGGTGGGCGGCGCGAACCCGGCCTTCGGCCCAGCGGGCAAGCGCCTTGCGGTCGGCGAAGGCCGAGACGGGGGCGGGCGCGTGGAGCACGACCTCGACCCGCCCGCCGCGCGGGGCGGCGAGGACGGCCAGAAGATGCGGCGCAAAGGCCATGTCGCCCCACCAGCCGAGGAAGCGGGGATCGCGGCCCGGCGGGGCGTGGTAGATCACCGTCGCAGGCTGGATCGCGATCCGCTCGCGCAGGTCGGGGGCGAGGAAGGCCGCGAACAGCGTCGACTTGAACGGCAGGACGCGGCGCGTGTCGGTGCTTGTTCCTTCGGGGAAGAACAGCAGTCGGTGCCCCGCGCGCAGCCGCGCCTCGAACACGTCTTGCTGCGCCCGTGCCTCGACCCCGCGACGGGCGATGAAGACGGTGCCTGTGGCGCGCGCCAGCCAGCCGATGCCGGGCCAGCCCGCCACCTCGGATTTCGAGACGAAGAACACCCGGTCGACCGCGTTCAGCACGAAGATGTCGAGCCAAGAGCCGTGATTGGCGACGATGGCCCCCTCGTGCGCCATCGGCAGGCCCCGCACCACCAGACGCAACCCGAGCAGGCGCAGCGCAAGACGGCAGACCCCCTGCGTGACGAAGGGCGTCACGGGCCGCCGCAGGCCGCAGAGCGGGGCCTCGACGAGGCGCAGCGCCAGAAGCACGATCAGGCCGCCATAGACCGTCGCCGCCAGCAGCGGGCCGCGCCAGACTAGGCGCAGCCACCCCGCCGGGCCGGGCCGCGCCAGCGCCATCGGGGCCTCGCGCCAGCCCTGCCCGGTCATGCAGGCGCGCCCTGCTTTCGCAGGTAGAAGTCACGGTGCCGCTGCGACATGCGCGCCGTGTCCATCACAAGACAGACATCCGTCGTATTGAAGGCGTGGTCGATCCACGCCCCCTCGCCCACGAAGCCGCCAAGCCGGAGATACGCCTTGATGAGGGCCGGCGTCTCGATCATCGCGGCGCGCCGGTCGATACGCTCGGGCGGCACAAGGTCCATCCGCTGCCGCGCGGGCCCCAGCGCACGGACACGCAGATCGGGCGGGGCAAGGTGCATGTGGTGCAGGTACGACAACGGCATGGCGAGGCGCGCAATGTCGGTGCCGTGAAAGCTTGCGACGCCGAACAGGACCTCGATCCCGCGGGCGAGGACATAGTCGGCAAGGCCGTTCCAGAGGTGAAACATCGCCGTGCCGCCGCGATACTCGGCCCGCACGCAGGACCGCCCGAGTTCCAGCAGCGGCCGCCCCGTCGCGCGCAGGGCGGTCAGGTCATATTCGGTTTCGGAATAGAACCGCTCGCCTGGGCCGAGACGTGCGCCGGGCAGAAGCCGGTAGACGCCCACCACATCGTCGAGCGTGCCCGCATCCCGTTCGGGGTCGATCAGCAGCAGATGGTCGAACAGCGGGTCGAGCCGGTCCGCCTCGAGCCGGGCCGCATGGTCGACCATCGGGCCGTCACCGCCAAGTTCCTCGACGAACACCGCATAGCGCAGTCGCTGCGCGGCCATCAGATCGCGCGTGTCCGAGGCCAGTCGAAGCACGAGGGGCCGATCGTCGACGATCATGCGGGAGCAACCGATCCGTTCACGCCGACCCCATCGACCGGCGCGCGCTGGACTTACGCAGTCAGGGGCGAATATGCAACAGCGGGACGGGCCGAAACAGCGGCCACACTCGGGCGTTGATCGACCGCAGGTTGCGCGCGTAAGGTCCCGCTCACCGGTCCCAGACCGGCTCGAGCTTCACCTGCGACCCTTCGATCACGACCTTGCCCGCATTCTCGAAGTTGACCGTGATACGTTCGCCGATGCGCGACTGAACCTGGCCCAGCCCCCAGTCGGGGCGACCGGGATGGCGCACGATCATGCCGGGCTCGAGAACCGTGTTCATCCGTTCCTGTCCATTCCAGCGAGGCCCCATGACCGACCGTATCGACCTCAGCGCCCTGATCGGCTCGCGCATCTGCCACGACCTGATCAGCCCGATCGGGGCAATCGGCAATGGTGTCGAACTTATGCTGATGGATGGTGCCGCCAAGGGGCCAGAACTGTCGCTGATCTCGGAAAGCGTGTCGAACGCCAATGCGCGCATCCGCTTTTTCCGCGTGGCCTTCGGGGCTGCGGGGGGCGATGCGCGGATCGCGCGCACCGAGGTGCACTCGATCCTGGCCGAGGTCTCGCGCGGCGGACGCACCCGGATCGACTGGGTGTCGTCGACCGACCTCGACCGGCGCGAAGTGAAGCTCGCCTTCCTCGCCATCCAGTGCCTCGAGACGGCGATGCCCTGGGGCGGCCGCATCGTCGTCGAACAGGCCGAACGCTGGACCGTCACCGGGCAGGCCGCGCGGCTGAAGATCGACCTCGCGCTGTGGGACATGCTGTCGACCCGCGCCTCGGCGGGGGTGACGGCGGCGCATGTGCATTTCGCGATCCTGCCCGACGAGATCGAGCGTCAGGGTCGCCGCCTGACCGTCGCCCTGAGCGAAAGCGAGGCGCGGCTCAGCTTCTGAGCGGCGGCGCTAGCGCCGCAGCACCGGCTCGACCCGGCCGCCCGGCGGCGGCACCTGCGCCATCGGGCCATCCGCCCGCGCGGCGACGGGCTCGATCCAGCTGACGACGGGCTCGACCGGACCCGAGGCTGGCCGCGCGCGCCCGCCGACCTTGCCCGCCGCCCCCTCGCCCGCCAGCGCCCCGCGCTCGACCGCTTCGGCGATGCGCCGCAACAGGTCGTTGTTCTCGATCTGAAGCGCGATAGCGCCGCAGAAAGCGATCACGAGGATCAGCCCCGCCGCCAGCACGACGGCCCCGAGGACGGCGCTTCCGCCCGCTTGCGTGTAGGCCGTGTATCCGGCCACGGCTGCGCCAAGGCACAAGATCAACACGGCGGCTGAAAAGACCGACCGGAAGAGGCGGACGAGAAGTCTGGTCATGCGATGCACCCGGGCCGAACTGGACCGCCCGGATGTACCGCCCGGAGCCGAAAGGTTACAGCCCCTTCGACTGGTAGGTCGCGGCGACCCGGCTGATCGAGACGATATAGGCCGCGACCCGCAGGTCGTGGACGTCATTGCGCCCGTGCCAGACCTCGCGCATCGCCTGATAGGCCGCGCGCATCGTGTCGTCGAGGCCCGAGCGCACGAGTTCAAGCTCGCCCGCCCCGCGCAGGTAGCGGTCCTTGAAGTCGGGCGACATTGTCCAGCCAAGGCCCTTGTCGGCGCTCAGACGCTCCAACTCGTCGACCAGCAGGATGTGGCGCGCCTCTTCCGCGCGGCGCTGCATCCGGCCGAAGCGGATGTGGCTGAGGTTCTTGACCCATTCGAAGTAGCTGACCGTGACCCCGCCCGCATTGGCATACATGTCGGGGATGATGACTGTCCCCTTCTGGCGCAGGATCTCGTCGGCACCGAAGGTTATGGGTCCGTTCGCCGCCTCGACGATCAGGGGGGCCTTGATGCGCTCGGCGTTGCCCGTGTGGATCACGCCCTCCATCGCGGCGGGGATCAGGATGTCGCACTCGGCTTCCAGCAGGGCGGCCCCGCCGGGCACGTTCGTGGCGCCCGGATAGTCCTTGATAGAGCCGGTCTTGCGGATGTGCTGCGCCACATCCTCGACATCGAGGCCCGCATCCGACTGCACGGCGCCGTCACGCTCGATGATCGCGGTGACCTTGGCGCCGTCGTCCTCGGACAGGAACTTGGCCGCGTGGTAGCCCACGTTGCCGAGGCCCTGCACGATCACGCGCTTGCCCTCGAGGTCGCCCGCCAGGCGGGCCTGCGCCACATCCTCGGGGTGGCGGAAGAACTCGCGCAGGGCAAATTGCACACCGCGCCCCGTCGCCTCGACCCGGCCCTGGATGCCGCCCGCGTTCAGCGGCTTGCCCGTGACGCAGGCCTTGCCGTTGATGTCGGTCGTGTTCATCCGCATGTACTGGTCGGCGATCCAGGCCATCTCGCGCTCGCCCGTGCCCATGTCGGGGGCGGGCACGTTCTGGGCGGGGTTGATGAGGTCGCGCTTGATCAGCTCATAGGCGAAGCGCCGCGTGATCTGCTCCAGCTCGTGCGGTTCCCAGGCGCGCGGGTCGATGCACAGGCCCCCTTTCGAGCCGCCGAACGGCGTTTCCACCAGCGCGCATTTGTAGGTCATCAGCGCGGCCAGCGCCTCGACCTCGTCCTGGTTGACCGAAAGCGCAAAGCGGATGCCGCCCTTCACAGGCTCCATGTGTTCCGAGTGGACCGAGCGGTAGCCGGTGAACGTCTCGATCTTGCCGCGCAGGCGCACCCCGAAGCGCACGGTGTAGGTCGAGTTGCAGACGCGGATCTTCTGCTCGAGCCCCGGCCCGAGGTCCATCAGCGCGACGGCGCGGTTGAACATGAGGTCTACGGATTCGCGAAAGCTGGGTTCGCCGACAGCGGCCATGTACGTCCTCCAGAGTCTGACGAGGCGCAAGGCGCACCTCTCTTGCAAGGCAGACTAGAGGGAAAGGTTTCTACTTTGGATGACAAAACGCCCATCGCGTAAAACTGGAGACATCCCCTTGTGGTCCGGGGATCTTCGATTCGAGCCGGACGTGAAGCGAGGCAGTCCCCGGCAGGCGGGACTTCGCCCATTGTCGGCAACCGACCGACAGTGCCCGCTCGGCAACCGGAACCGTTTCGGCGTCCCCTTCAAATCCTTATCGGCGCAGCGCGTTGCCACATTTCTGCCCCAAGTCCCATGCTTCTGGAACAGTGGCAGATTGTGCCCTTCGGCGGAAACACGCCGAGGATCGACGAGTGAGACGGAAGGATTTTGAGCATGACCATCATTCCTGCGACCCGCCTTCGGCCCGCGGCATTCGCCCGCTTCGCACGGCGCGAGGATGGCGGCATGATCGTGCTGTCGCTGATCTTCTTCCTTCTGATGGTGATGATGGGCGGCATGGCCGTCGATCTGATGCGCTACGAGAACGCGCGCACCAAGTTGCAGCAGACGCTCGACCGCTCGATCCTGGCGGCTGCAAGCCTCAAGCAGACTGCCGATCCCGAGGTCGTCGTACGCGACTATTTCGCCAAGGCAGGGATGGCCGATCAGCTTGTCGACGTCCGGGCAGACCCGGCGCTCGACTCTCGGCTTGTCGAGGCGGAAGGCCGCGTCGTCGTGCCCACGATCTTCATGCACATGCTCGACATCCAGCAGATCACCGCGCCCGCCTCGGGTGCCGCTGTGGAAAGCGTGAACAACATCGAGATCTCGCTCGTGCTCGACATCTCTGGCTCCATGCTGGATGGCGATCAGATCGGCAAGCTGCGGACGGCCGCCAAGAATTTCTTCGCCAAGGTGCTGGACGGCGACGCAGCGATTACAACGTCGATCAACGTCGTTCCCTATGCCGGTCACGTAAACCCCGGACCCCGCCTCTTCTCGTTGTTCGGCGCGACGCGGACACACAACGACAACAACTGCATCGAACTGGCCGCAGCCGACTACCTGACCACAGGCAGGCCCGCCACCGGTCGCGGTCAGGTGCCGCATTTCATGAACTGGACGCGGCAGAACACGATGGGCTGGGGCTGGTGCCCGGTCGGACCGAGCGAGATCACCGTCGCACAGAACGACCTGGGTAAACTGAACACCTACATCGACAACATGAGGCTGCATGACGGGACCGGGACGATGAACGGCATCAAATACGGGCTGATGCTGCTCGACCCGTCGCTGAACTCGGTTTTCCAGACGCTCGCGAACGAGAACACGATTTCGGACGACTTTTCGGACCGTCCCCTGAACTGGTCGAACACGGTCGGGTCGGATGTCACCAAGTATCTGATCGTCATGACAGACGGCAACATCACCGATCAGTTTCGTCCCAGGACGACCAACCTGGTCGACCCGGACACCGACGCCCTGGACAACGAGCAGATCCAGACCGGGACAACCACGCAGAGGGTGAACGGCAAGAACGTCACCGTTCCGGTGATGATGAACGACCCCGATACGGTGGATGGCATCGACTATCCGCACTGGAACCGCACGGTCGAGCTTAACAACCAACCCTCGGTCAACCGCCAGAGCTCGGCCTTCAGCTCGCGCGCCACGAACCTGTCGCGCTTCAACTCGCAGTGCAACCTCGCCAAGGCGAACGGCGTCATCGTCTACACGATCGCCTTCAACGCACCGATCGAGGCGCAGAACGAAATGCGCGCCTGTGCCAACGAGGGCAAGTTCGCCAACGTGCCGAACAACCTGAACGACCTGAACCAGGTCTTCAACATCATCGCGCGCAACATCCAGCAACTGCGGTTGACACAATGAGGCTTGCCCGGTTCATCGCACGGCTTGCGGGCTTCCGGTCCGAGCAGGGAACGGCCACGGTCGAGTTCGTCCTAACCGCGCCCGCAGTGATCTTCACGTTCATCGCAGCCTTGGAGTCTGGCATCTTCATGGTGCGCTACATCCTGCTGGACCGCGCGCTCGACATGACGGTCCGCGAGTTGCGTCTCGGCCTGATCGAGACCCCGGCACTGGCCGACCTCAAATCCTCGATCTGCGACAATACGGGGCTCGTCTCGGACTGCCGCAACAACCTTCAGATCGAGATGTTCTCGGTCAATACGGCGACCTGGGTGCTGCCGCAGCGAGGGGCCAACTGCCGTGACCGGGCCGAACAGATCAATATCGACGAACCCAATCTGGGCGTCGAGAACGAGGTGATGATGATCCGCGCCTGCCTGACGGCCGATGCGCTTTTCCCGACGACGAGCATCGCGGCCCGGATGAACCTCGATTCCCAGAACGGCTATTACATCTCGTCGACATCCGCCTTCGTGAACGAACCCTGACAGGCGCTGTATTCAAAGGTTTATGAGCATCATGTCCGCATCCCGCTTCGCCAGCTTCTGCGCCCGCAGGGTCAAGACATTCGGCCGCGACGACTCGGGGACCGTTCTGACAGAGTTCGTCATGATCTTCCCGATCCTGATCTGGGCGTGGATCGGCATGTTCTTCTACTGGGACATCTACCGGGCGGTGAACCTGGCGCAGAAAGCCAGTTTCACCATCGCCGACAACCTGTCGCGCGACGAAGGCGTGCTCGACGCGGCCTACATCAATGGTGTGAACGAGTTGTTCGCCTATCTCGCCGACACCGACCAGGAAGTGCGGATGCGCGTGACCAGCGTCGGGTGGAACCGGACAACGCAGAAACACGAGGTGTCGTGGTCCTATTCGCCGCACGGCAAGATGACCCCGCACACCAATGCCTCGCTCGCCTTCGTGGCGAACCGCATCCCGACCCTGGTGGACTATGAGACGGTGATCCTGCTCGAAACCTCGGTGGACTATGCGCCGCCCTTCGACATGCCCGAAGTCAGCTGGGTCAATCTGGGGGTCGGCGCACGCACGATGGAAGAGTTCATCGTGACGCGGCCCCGGTTCATCAACAAGATCTGCCTGCTGGGAACACCCTGCGTCTGACCGGGCGGGCCGCAGACTTGCGGTCCGGGCGGCGCGCGGACTAAGCTTCGCGGATGGGTCGCATCGCCTGTTTCTTCGGTATCGCCGTCGCTCTCGGGGCCTGCGCCCCGATGCCGAGCTTTGAAAGCTCGGCAAGTATCAGTGCCAGCGGAACCTACCCCGCGCTGCTGCCTCTGGACGAGTTGCAGGCGGGGCCGGAGGCCGCGCTCGACCCGCAGGACCCCGACGCGCTCAAGGCCCGTGCGGCGGCGCTTCAGCAGCGTGGCGCGGGCCTTGCTGCAGCAGAGTCCGAGACAGCCCCCTCGCCCCGGCTCGAGGCGGCCCTCGCCCGTCCCGCCCCCTGACGCGGCTTTGTTGCAAGGCTCCGCGCAACCCGCTAACAGGGCGGCGGCCCCAGGATGAGGGCGCCCGACCTGACGGAGACCGCCATGCCCGCCCCCCTCCGCCTTGGTCTTGCCGGTCTCGGAACGGTCGGCATCGGGGTGGTGAAGATCCTCGCACGGCACCCCGACCTGATCGCGGCCCGCGCCGGGCGGGCCGTGCAGATCGTGGCCGTCTCGGCGCGCGACCGGGCCCGGAAACGCGATGCGGACCTGTCGGCCTTCGCGTGGGAGGCCGACCCCGTGGCCCTCGCCGCCCGCACCGACATCGACGTCTTCGTCGAGGTGATGGGCGGCTCGGAAGGCCCCGCGCGAGATGCGACCGAGGCGGCCCTCGCCGCCGGGCATGACGTGGTGACAGCGAACAAGGCGCTTCTCGCGCATCACGGACAGGCCCTGGCCGAGGCGGCCGAGGCCGCGGGCCGCGTCATCCGCTTCGAGGCGGCCGTGGCGGGCGGCATCCCGGTGATGAAGGCGCTGACCGAAGGCCTTGCGGGCAACCGCATGACCCGCGTCATGGGCATCATGAACGGCACCTGCAACTACATCCTGACGCGGATGGAAAGCGCAGGCCTGCCCTACCAGACGGTGTTCGAAGAGGCGCGCGCGCTTGGCTACCTCGAGGCGGACCCCAACCTCGACGTGGGCGGCATCGACGCGGGCCACAAGCTGAGCCTGCTGGCCGCGACTGCCTTCGGCACGCAGGTGAACTTCGGCGCGGTCGAGCTTGAGGGCATTGGCAAGATCGCGATCGAGGACATTCGCCACGCCGCCGACCTCGGCTTTCGCATCAAGCTCCTGGGCGTGGCGCAGATGACCGGGCGTGGCCTTGAGCAGCGCATGACGCCCTGCCTCGTGCCCGCCGACAGCCCGCTCGGGCAGGTGCAGGGCGGCACCAACATGGTCGTCCTCGAAGGCGACAGCGTGGGGCAGATCGTGCTGCGCGGCCCCGGCGCCGGCGAGGGGCCGACGGCGAGCGCCGTCCTGTCGGACGTGATCGACCTTGCGCGCGGCATCCGCGTGCCGACCTTCGGCCAACCGGCGGCGAGCCTTGTCCCGGCCCCGCCCGCCGCCGCCTCGGCGCCTGCCCCGCACTACCTTCGCATGACGCTGCTCGACAAACCGGGCGCACTCGCGCGGATCGCGACGGTGCTGGGCGAGGCGGGCGTGTCGATCGACCGGATGCGCCAGTATGGCCATGCCGATGCCCATGCGCCGGTCCTGATCGTGACGCACAAGGCCGCGCCGCAGGACGTGGCCCACGCCCTTGGCCGCTTTGCCGCGACGGGCGTGCTGGTGGGCGATCCGGTCGCGATCCGGATCGAGGCTGTCTGAGGAGGCACTTGGCAACCGTCAGAGGACCGAAAGGAAACGTGCAAGTGGCGCGTTCCCCGGTCCGATCGCCGAAGGGCGCAAGCCCGCAGGCAACGGGCGTGCCACAAGCCTGACGGCTGAAATCCGGCAAGACCGGCCACCGTTGGCACTCGGCCCCGGTGGCGACGGGGGACAAGTACCCGACCACCCTTGCCGCCCGCACCGCCCACAGCTACCACAAAGGCCCACGCCGCAACGGAGGCCCATGATGGTCGATGCCACCCAGTTCCACGACCGCATGCTCTCGCTCGGTCTTGCCCGCGTGTCCGAGGCGGCAGCCCTCGCCTCGGCGGGCCTGATCGGGCGCGGCGACGAGAAGGCGGCAGACCAGGCCGCCGTCAACGCGATGCGCGACCAGTTGAACCTTCTCGACATCGCGGGCGTCGTCGTGATCGGCGAGGGCGAGCGCGACGAGGCGCCGATGCTCTTCATCGGCGAAGAGGTCGGCACCGGCAAAGGCCCCGCGGTCGACATAGCACTCGACCCGCTCGAAGGGACGACCCTGACCGCCAAGGACATGCCGAACGCCCTGACCGTGATCGCCATGGCCCCGCGCGGCACGCTGCTGCATGCGCCCGACGTCTACATGGACAAGCTCGCGATCGGCCCCGGCTTTCGCCCCGGCACGGTCACCATGACGATGAGCCCGTCCGAACGCGTCTCGATGCTCGCCGCCGCAAAGGGCTGCTCGACCCATGACATCACCGTCTGCGTGCTGGAACGCCCCCGCCACGAAGAGATGATCGCCGAGTTGCGCGCGACCGGGGCCGCGATCCGCCTGATCACGGACGGCGACGTGGCGGGGGTCATGCATTGCGCCGAGCCCGAAAAGACCGGCATCGACATGTACATGGGCTCGGGCGGCGCGCCCGAAGGGGTGCTCGCGGCGGCGGCGCTGAAATGCATGGGCGGGCAGTTCTTCGGCAAGCTGATGTTCCGCAACGATGACGAGCGGGACCGCGCGCGCAAGGCCGGGATCACCAACTTCGACCGCGTCTACACCCGCGACGACCTCGTGCGCGGCGAGGTGATCTTCGCCGCGACCGGCGTGACGGGGGGGTCCTTGCTGCAAGGCATCAGGCGCGAGCCGGGCTGGGTCACGCTCGACACCATCCTGATGCGCTCGAAGACCGGATCGGTGCGGCGGATCGAGTATCGCAGCCCGGTGAAGTGAGGGGCCTGCGTCAGCCGCGACGCCCACTGCCTTGAGCGCGAGTTGCGCTCGCTTCGGCGACAGAAATCGACTGGGCAACGTTTCTTCGGAACCACGTCGGTTCATTCGAAAGATCCCCGTAAGCCCGAAGGCCGCACGCGAAAGCGAGCGGTTGCACGCGCCAATCAGGCGGTGAAGGTTCGCGGGCAATGAGCCAGCGCTGCCCACTCGCCCCCTTGCCACCCGCCCCTCTTTCCGTCACCCCTGCCCCCATGTCCCCCGCCTTCCTCAACGTCGAGGCCTCTCTCACTGGCCGCCGCTGGATCGGCCCCTCGGCCGAAGAGGATCGCCTGTCCGAGGCGATGGCGCAGCAGACGCGCCTGCCGCTGCCGCTCTGCCGGACGCTGGTGCGGCGCGGCGTCCCGCCCGAAGAGGCCGAGCGCTTCCTCGCCCCGCAGCTTCGTGATCTTCTGCCCGATCCGCTGTCCCTGCGCGACATGGGCAAGGCGGCCGCGCGCCTGCTGCACGCCGTCCGTCATCGCCAGCGCATCGCGGTGTTCGGCGATTACGACGTCGACGGCGGCGCGTCGTCGGCGTTGCTCCTCACCTGGCTGCGGGCGATGGGCCTGCCCGCCACGCTCTACATCCCCGACCGCATCGACGAGGGCTACGGGCCGAACGTGCCCGCGATGGCTGCGCTGGCGGCGGCCCACGACCTCATCCTCTGCGTCGACTGCGGCACGCTCAGTCACGAGCCTATCGCGGCAGCGGCGGGCGCGGATGTAGTGGTGCTCGACCACCACCTCGGCGCCGAAACGCTGCCCCCCGCCCTCGCGGTCGTGAACCCCAACCGGCAGGATGAGGACGGCGCGCTGGGGCACCTCTGCGCCGCCTCGGTCGTGTTCCTGCTGCTGGTCGAGGCCAACCGGCGGCTGCGGCTGGACGGGGTGCAGGGCCCCGACCTGATGGCAATGCTCGACCTCGTGGCGCTCGCGACGGTGGCGGATGTGGCCCCCCTCGTGGGCGTCAACCGCGCGCTGGTGCGCCAGGGCCTGCGCGTCATGGCGCGGCGCGAGCGGCCGGGCCTCGTGGCGCTTGCCGACGTCGCGCGCATGGATCAGGCCCCGACCCCCTACGCGCTTGGCTTCCTGCTCGGCCCGCGCGTCAATGCAGGCGGACGGATCGGGCGCGCGGATTTGGGCGCGCGCCTGCTGGCGACCGACGATCCCGAAGAGGCGAAGTCCATCGCAGCACGCCTCGACGAGTTGAACTCCGAGCGCCGCGAGATCGAGTTGCGCGTCCGCGACGCAGCACTCGCGCAGGCCGAGGCGCGGGGGCTGGACGGCCCGCTCGTCTGGGCGGCCGGTGCCGGCTGGCACCCCGGCGTCGTGGGCATCGTCGCGGCCCGGCTGAAGGAGGCGACGAACCGACCCGCCGTGGTGATCGGGCTCGACGGCGGGATCGGCAAGGGTTCGGGCCGGTCGGTCTCGGGCGTCGATCTGGGGGCCGCGATCCACCGCGTCGCCGCCGAGGGGCTTCTTCTGCGCGGCGGCGGGCACCGGATGGCGGCGGGCCTGACCGTGGCCGAGGGGCAGATCGAGGCCGCGATGGCGCGGCTGGGCGAGTTGCTCGCCCGGCAGGGCGCGGGCGTGGGCGGGGCCGCCGACCTGCGGCTGGACGGCCTTCTGATGCCGGGGGCCGCGACGGCGGCACTCGTCGAGCAGATCGAGGCCGCAGGCCCGTTCGGCGCGCAAGCCCCCGCGCCGCGCTTTGCCTTTGCCGACCAGAGCGTCGCCTGCCGCCGCGTCGGCGAGACGACGCATCTGCGCCTGACCTGCGGCAGCGGGGCCGAGCGGCTCGAGGCGATCGCCTTCGGGGCCTTCGACGGCCCGCTCGGAGCCGTGCTGATGCAGGGCGGCGCACAGCGCTTCCACCTCGCCGGGCGGCTCGAGATGAGCCACTGGAACGGCCGCAGCACGGTGCAGCTGCGCCTCGAGGACGCCGCGCGCGCCTGACGCCGGAGGCTGCAAGATTCGTCTTGCACCCGCCCCCCGCCTCGCCTAAACACCGCGCCAGACCAAGCGTGGCCCGTTCGTCTATCGGTTAGGACACCAGGTTTTCAACCTGGGAAGAGGGGTTCGACTCCCCTACGGGCTGCCATT
>JANPJD010000140.1:0-13610 GCA_031425325.1 Rhodobacterales bacterium
GCATCCCGCCCAAGCTCGTTGCCGAAGGCGCGGTAGCTTTTCTCCTGCCGCAGCCAGTTCTGCGCCCGCGCGCCGACCAGCCGCAGGTCGTGCCGTTCGCCAGCGGCCAGAAGCTGATCCCAAAGGTAGCGCTGCATCTCGATCGGGTGGTGCAACTCCCACCCAAGTTCGCCCGTGTAAGCGACGCGGATGGCATTTACGGGGCACATGCCGAGTTCCAGCCTGCGCGACGTGAGCCAAGGGAAGCGCTTGTTGCCCAGCACGGTGCCGGGGTCGGGGTCCTTGACGAGATCGCGCAGGATGGCACGGCTGTTCGGCCCAGCCAGCGCAAAGACGCCCCATTGGGTCGTCACGTCGTGAATGTCGATATGGCCCAGGGACGGCGCCATGTCCTCGGCGCATTTCCGCAGCCAGTCGGCATCATAGGCCGTCCAGGCCCCGGCGCTGACGAGGTAGTAGTCGTCCGGCCCCTGCCGCACGATGGTGTATTCGGTGCGCGTGGTCCCCGTGGGGGTCAGCGCATATGTCAGGTTGATCCGGCCTACCGCAGGCAGCTTGTTGGTCGTGAACCAATCGAGAAAGGCCGTCGCCCCCGGCCCGCGCACGAGGTGCTTGGTGAAGGCGGTGGCGTCGATCAGCCCCGCCGTCTCGCGGATCGCTCTGGCCTCGGCTTCGGCGTGGGGCCACCAGGCACCCCGCCGAAACGAGCGGCTGTCGTGGTCGAAGTCTTCGGGCGCACCGACGGGCCCATAGTAGTTGGGCCGCTCCCACCCGTTCACTTGGCCGAATTGCGCGCCGAGCGCCTTCTGCCGGTCATAGACCGGCGCGGTTCGCAGCGGGCGACAGGCGGGACGCTCTTCGTCGGGGTGATGCAGGATGAAGACGTGGTCGTAGCACTCCTCGTTCTTGCGGCTTGCATATTCGGTCGTCATCCAGCCACCGAAGCGGCGCGGATCGAGGCTTGCCATGTCGATCTCGGCCTCGCCCGCCGTCATCATCTGGGCAAGGTAATGCCCCGTCCCCCCGGCGGCGGTGATGCCGAATGAAAACCCTTCGGCCAGCCACATGTTGCGAAGGCCCGGTGCGGGGCCGACCAGCGGATTGCCGTCGGGCGTGTAGCAGATGGGGCCGTTGAAGTCGTCCTTCAGGCCAACCGTCTCGGACGACGGGATGCGATGGATGAAGGACATGTACTCCGCCTCGATCCGCTCGAGGTCGAGCGGGAAGAGGTCGGCCCGGAAGCCCGCCGGCACCTCGTACGGAAACCGCGCGGGCGCGCCCTTCTCATAGGGGCCAAGGATCCAGCCGCCCCGCTCCTCGCGCACATACCACTTCGCGTCGGCGTCGCGCAGCACGGGGTGCTGCGGGTTCGACTTGCGCCAATCGACCAGCGCGGGATCGGGCTCGGTCACGATATACTGGTGCTCGACCGGGATCGCGGGGGTGCGGATACCCAAAAGGCGCGCGGTGCGCTGCGCGTGGTTGCCCGTCGCCGTCACGACATGCTCAGCCACGATCTCGAAGCTATCCGCCTCGACCAGGTTGCCGCCCTGCTCGACCATCCGCGCGCAGGTGACGACCCATTCCGCGCCCGTCCAGCGATAGCCGTTCACCTGCACCTTGCGCTCGAACGTGGCGCCAAAGGCGCGCGCCCCCTTGGCCATCGCCTGCGTCACGTCGGCGGGGTTGATGTAGCCATCCTGCGGGTGGAAGAGCGCGCCCTTCAGGTCCTCGGTCCGCACAAGCGGCCAGCGGTCGGCGATCTCCTGGGGCGTCAGGAACTCGTGATAGACATCAGCCGTCTCGGCGACCGACGAATAGAGGCGATACTCATCCATTCGCGCGTCGGTCTGCGCCATCCGCAGGTTGCCCACGACGTAGAAGCCAGGGTTGAGACCAGTCTCGGCCTCGAGCCCCTTGTAGAAATCGACCGAATACTTGTGGATGTGGGTCGTCGCATAGCCAAGGTTGAACAGTGGAAGCAGCCCCGCCGCATGCCAGGTCGAGCCTGCCGTCAACTCGTCGCGCTCGACCAGCATCGTGTCCCAGCCTGCCTTGGCAAGATGATAGGCGATACCCGTCCCGACCGCGCCCCCGCCGACGACAAGGGCTTTCACATGCGTCTTCATCGGTCGGACTCCGGGGTGCGAGCGTTGCATCAGTCATGCCCGAACCGGGACAAGGCGGGCAAGTCGACCCGACCTTTGGCAGACGAAAACGACATGACCCCCCTCGCGGCGGCTAGGCCGAGGCGCGCCCCTTCGGACCCAGGGTGGCCGCAACGGCAAAGGCGACGGCGGCACAGGCGATGATCGACGGCCCCGCCGGCGTGTCGAGGCGGAACGAGACGAAGAGGCCCGCCAGGCTCGCCGCCGCGCCGATCACCATCGCGAGGGCGGCCATCGCTTCGGGCGAGCGTGCAAGGCCGCGCGCAGCGGCAGCGGGGATGATGAGCATCGCTGCGATCAGCAGCGCGCCCACCACCTTGATCGCCACGGCGACCACGAGGGCCAGCGCCAGCACAAGCACCAGCCGTTCGCGGTCGGGGTTGACGCCCGAGGCATGAGCAAGGTCTTCGGACAGGGTCGAGGTCAGCAGCGCCGACCAGCGCCAGGCCAGCAGCCCCAGCACAAGGATCGCCCCGCCCCAGACGAAGGCAAGATCGCCCCGTGACACGGCAAGGATGTCGCCGAAAAGCCAGGCCGACAGATCGGTCCGCGCCCCCGGCACAAAGCTGATCGCGACAAGACCGAAGGCCAGCGCTGAATGCGCGAGCACCCCCAGCGTCGTGTCCATCGCCCATCCCCGCGCGGCAAGCGTCGCCACGGTCGCCGCCATCGCAAGGGCCACCGCAAGCGTGCCAAGGCCAACCGGCAGGTCGCTTGCCAGCGCCAGCGCCACGCCCAGGATCGCCGCATGGGCCGTCGCATCGCCGAAATAGGCCATGCGCCGCCAGACGACGAGCGACCCGAGCGGCCCCGTCGCCAGCGACAGCCCCACCCCTGCAAGCGCCGCCCGCACGAGGAAATCGTCAAGCATGGTCATGATCGTTCGAATGGGCGTGTCCGTGCGCGGCGTCGTGGTCGTGGTCGTGGACATGCTGATAAAGCGCCAGCGCCCCTTGCGTGCCAAGGCCGAACAGCGCCCGGTATTCGGGGGCGTTCGAGACGACACGCGGCGTGCCCTCGCAGCAGACATGGCCGTTCAGGCAGATCACCCGGTCGGACGCCGACATCACGACATGCAGATCGTGGCTGACCATCAGCACGGCCGCACCCGTCTCGCGCCGCACGTCGTCGATCAGCCGATAGAACGCGGCCTCGCCCGGCTGGTCGAGGCCCTGCGTCGGCTCGTCAAGGACCAGAAGATCGGGATCGGCGAGCAACGCGCGCGCCAGCAGCACACGCTGGAACTGACCGCCCGACAGATCCCCCATCTGCCGCCCCGCCACGTCGGGCACACCCACGCGCACAAGGGCCGCGCGGACGGCGGCTGGGGGCTGGCGGACGGGAAGCGACAGGAAGCGACCCGCCGTCATCGGCAGCGTCCGGTCGATCTGAAGACGCTGCGGCACATAACCGATCTTCAGCCCCGCCTCGCGCAGCACCCTCCCCGAGGTCGGCGGCACGATCCCCAGGAGCGTCCGCAGCAGGGTCGACTTGCCCGACCCGTTCGGGCCGACGATGGTCACGATCTCGCGCCGGTCGATCTTCAGCGAGACATCTCGCAGCGCCTCGACCCCGCCGAACCGGACAGAGACATGCTCGGCTGCAAGCAGGGTCATGCCGCAGCGGCCCGGCAGGCAGGGCAGAGGCCAAGGGCCTCGATCGTGCTGCCCTCGACCACGAAGCCAAGCTCGCCCGCCGCCGCATCGAGCGCCGAGCGCACGGGGGCGGCGGCGGCCTCGGCGACGATGTTGCACTCGCGGCAGATCAGGAAGACGGGCGAATGCGCCTCGCCCGGATGCATGCACGCGGCGAAGGCGTTCAGCCGGGCGATGCGATGGACAAGGCCCTGCTCGACCAGAAAGTCGAGCGCGCGATAGGCGACGGGCGGCTGGTTGCCGAACCCGTCCGCCGCCAACCGCTCAAGCACGTCATAGGCCCCCAGCGCGCGATGCGCCTCGAGCAGGATCTCGAGCGTGCGGCGGCGCACCGGCGTCAGCCGCGCGCCCGACTGCCGCGACAGCGCCTCGGCGCGGGCCATGACATCGCCCGAACAGTCGGCGTGATCGTGATGCGCGAAGGCGCGCGCATCGGGGGCGGAGGACATCCCGAAACCTCTTGACGTGTTATGCTATAACATTCGATATCACGCTCGATCCCAGACCGAAAGAGAGTCCGATGCGTCTGCCCTTATCCCGCCTTGTCGCCCGTGCCGCAAGACTTGCGCCCGTCCTTGCCGTCTTTCCCCTTGCTGCCCTTGCCGAAGTGCCCAAGGTCGTGACCGACATCCCGCCCGTTCATTCGCTGGTGGCGCAGGTCATGGACGACCTTGGTGCGCCGGACCTTCTGCTTGACCAGGGGGCCAGTGCCCACAGCTTCCAGATGCGCCCGAGCCAGGCGGCGGCGCTGGCCGAAGCGGATCTCGTCGTGTGGGTCGGGGCAGAGATGACCCCCTGGCTCGACCGGTCGCTTGACGGGTTGTCCGCCGACGTGCCCCGGCTTGGCCTGCTGGACGCAGAGGGCACGTTCCGGCGCAGCTATGGCGACACGGGCCACGACCACGAAGGACACGACGACCATGCCGAAGCAGGGCATGACGACCACGCCGAAGCGGGACACGACGACCATGGCCCCGATCATGCCAAACCGGCCGATGCCCAGGACGACGATCATGCCGGGCACGATCATGTCGAAACTGCTGACGCGCATGACCATTCCGGCACCGATCCGCATGCCTGGCTCGATCCGGCGAACGGACGCGCCTGGCTTGGCCTGATCGCCTCGGAACTCGGTCGGCTCGACCCCGACAATGCCGCCGCCTACACCGCCAACGCCGAAGCCGCCGTCGCCCGCATCGCGGCGCTCGAAGCAGACCTTGCGACGCAGCTATCCCCCGCCAAGGATCAGCCCTTCGTGGTCTTTCACGACGCCTATGGCTACTTCGTAGATCACTTCGGCCTGACCGTGGCAGGGACCATCGCCCTGGGCGATGCCGCAGCACCCGGGGCCGCACGGCTGGCAGAGTTGCGCCAGACCATCGGCACGGACGGTGCGCTCTGCATCTTCCCCGAAGCACAGCACGATCCGAAGATGGTCGAGCAGATGGCGTCCGAAACCGGCACGCGTGTCGGGGGCATCCTCGACCCCGAAGGGGCCGCGATCGAGCCGGGACCGGAGCTTTACGGCGCGATCCTGACTGGCCTTGCCGAAGCCATTTCGGGCTGTCTGACGGACGCCTGACGCCTTGACCCCGCCCCGTGATCCCCCGAGGGTCGGCGCGGGGCGGAGCGGAGGCAGGCATGTCGATACAAACCTTCGGGTATGGTGCGGACGGGCGGCGGGTGGATGCGATCCGCCTGTCCTCGGGCCGCCTGTCGGCCACGATCCTGACGCGCGGCTCGGTGATCCAGGATGTCCGGCTTGAGGGCGTGGGTCATTCGCTGACGTTCGGCGCGTCGAGCGTTGCGGCCTATGAGGGGCCGTTCGCCTACTTCGGTTCAATGGTCGGGCCGGTCGCCAACCGGATCGCAGGGGCCGAGGCGACGATTGGCGAAAGTCCGTTCCGCTTCGCCGCGAACGAGGGCACGACCCTGCTGCATGGCGGCGAGGGGGGCCTGCACACACGACACTGGGCGGTCGAAGCGGCCAACGACCGGGAACTGCGGCTCGGCCTTGTGCTCGGGGACGGCGACGACGGCTTTCCCGGTCGACGCGTGCTGCGCGCCGCCTGGCACGTGGACGGCGCGACGCTTGGCCTCGATCTGACTGCCACGACCGACGCCCCGACGCTGATTAACCTCGCAAATCACGGCTACTGGAACATGGATGGAACGCCGAGCGTGGTCGGCCACCGCTTGCGGATCGCGGCGGACCACTACCTTCCGGTCGACAATGCCCTGATCCCGACCGGAGAGGTGCGGGCCGTGCAGGGCGCCTTCGATCTGCGCGGGGGACGGGCACTCGATGGCAGTGAACGGTTCGACCACAACTTCTGCCTCGCCAACGCGCCCCGCGCCCTGACCGAGGCGGCAACGCTGACGGGGCGAAGCGGCGTGACGATGACCATCGCCACTACCGAGCCGGGGCTTCAGGTCTACGACGCCGCGCGCCTGTCCACGGCCCCGCAGCGCGGCCATTCGGGCCAACCCTACGGCGCCCATGCGGGCGTGGCGATGGAACCCCAGCGCTGGCCCGACGCGCCGCATCACCCGGCCTTTCCGTCGATCCTTCTGCATCAGGGCGAAACCTACCGTCAGCAGACCGAGTGGCGCTTCTCGGCCTAGCGCGCCGCCTCGAACCAGCGGACGATGGCCGCGCGCTCTTCAGGCTCGATCCAGCTTAGGTTGCCGGGCGGCATCGCGTGGCTGTAGCCCGCCTGGAGTGCCACGCGACGCGCCTCGTGCGCGATCTGGTGGGGCGTCTCGAGGACGACGCCTTTAGGCGGCCAGAGCATCCCCTCCCACGCAGGTTCGGCCGCGTGACACATGGCACAGCGGCCCTGCACGATGCCTGTCACCTCGTCGAACCCCTCGGCACTGGCAAAACGCAGCGCCTCGCCGCTCAGCGCCGTCTCGGGCGGCGTCACGCGCATCGGCGCGGTCGAGAGCCAGGCGATCACAAGGAACAGGATCGCCGTCGCCGCCCAGGTCCAGGTCGGACGGCCTTTCTTCGCATGCATCGAGTTGAAGTAGTGCCGGATCGTGACGCCCATGAGGAACACGAGGCTCGCGATCAGCCAGTTCCACTGGGTCGCGAAGATCAGCGGATAATGGTTCGACAGCATCAGGAACAGCACCGGCAGGGTCAGGTAGTTGTTGTGCGTGCTGCGCTGCTTGGCGATGCGCCCGTATTTCGGGTCGGGCGTGCGCCCTGCCTTGAGGTCGGCGACGACGATCTTCTGGTTCGGGATGATGATGAGGAACACGTTTGCCGACATGATCGTCGCCGTGAATGCGCCCAGATGCAGCAGCGCCGCCCGGCCAGAAAACACCTGCGTATAGCCCCAGGCCATCGCGACGAGGATGACGTAGAGCCCCAGCATCAGCCGGGTCGGATCGTCACCGAACCGGCTCTTGCAGATCGTGTCGTAAAGCACCCAGCCAAGCGCCAGCGACGCCACCGAGATCGCGACCGCCTGCCAGACAGACAACTCTGCAACCGTCGGGTCGATCAGGTAAAGCTCGGCCCCAAGGTAGTAGACCAGGACCAGCATGACGAAGCCTGAAAGCCAGGTCGCATAGCTTTCCCACTTGAACCAGATCAGGTGCTCGGGCAGCCGGTCGGGCGCCACGAGATACTTCTGAATGTGATAGAACCCCCCGCCATGCACCTGCCACTCCTCGCCATAAGCCCCCTGCGGCAGGTCGGGCGACTTCCGCAGGCCAAGGTCGAGCGCGATGAAGTAGAAGGACGATCCGATCCAGGCGATGGCCGTGATCACATGCGTCCAGCGCGCGGCGATCTCCACCCACTCCCACAGGACTGCCCAGTCATACATGCGTCACGCTCCGTTTCGCGGCCAGCCTAGCGCGCCGGCCGGGCGGATGCGACGGCTCTCTGCGCCGCAGGTGCCGCGTCGAGGTCAAGCCAGAGCGCCCCGTCACGATATCCGCCCCGGATCAGCCGACCGGGCTCGCGCACCTCGGGGTGGCGATCCTGCCAGTCGCGGTAGCGGTCGTTCGTGACGATCCGCGCCCCAAGGTCGCGCGCCGCCTGAAGGATGTAGGCGTCGGCCTGCGTGCCCTTGGGAACGACAAGGACGCGCTCTTCGGGCAGGCCGACAGCACGGCCAAGCGCACCGTGGTGCTGATACTTGCCCGCCAGAAGATAACCCGCATTCGCGTCGAATACGACACCGGGCGTCCAGCCCTGCGCCTCGAGCATCGCAACGACGCTTCGGACGGTCTCGATCCGGGGCGCGCCGCCATCCCAGTGCATCACGTTCGAGCCGTCGATCACCAGCCATTTCGGTTCTGTCCGACCGTGCTTGAGCCAGCGCAGGCGCGAAACGCGCGAGTCATCCCCCGTCGGCCACCGCTCCCGCTCCGCCCGCTTTACCGGATGCGGATGCCGAAGCAGACGCGAGACGCCCAGGATCAGACTTGCAATCGCACAGGGCACCGCCAGCAGCAGCAGATCGTCGCCGCCCGGCACCAATAAGGCGGCGATCACCCCGCCGAGCGAGGCGACCAGCAAGAGAAGCGGCACCACCCCTCAGCTTCCCCGGTAGGTTGAATACCCGAACGGCGAGAGCAACAGCGGCACATGATAATGCGCGGAGGCATCCGCGATGCCGAACCGGATCGGCACCTCGTCAAGGAAGAGCATCCCCGCGTGACCTTGCGACCGCAGGTAGTCCCCCGCGGCGAAGCGCAGTTCATAGACGCCCGTCGCCATCGCCTCGCCCGCCAGAAGCGGCGCGTCAGTCCGCCCGTCGGCATTCGTCACGGTCTCGGCAAGCGGAATCATTCCGTCGGGCGTCACCCGCGACAGCGTCACCCGGATACCCGCCCCCGGCCGCCCGAGCGCGGTGTCGAGCACATGCGTCGTCAGCCGTCCGCCTGCCATCGGGTCCTCCTCAAGATTCCGGTAAACATCGCCGCGATCCCGGCCTAGAACAAGGGGATGGAGACGTCCCCGCCCCGCTACCCTCGCGACACCCTCGGCCATGGTCCGACCCCGCCCGATCCGCGCTGGCCGGGCGGGGCGAAGGTCGCGATCAGCCTAGTGCTGAACTACGAGGAAGGCGGCGAGAACTCGGTCCTGCACGGCGATGCGGCCTCGGAGGCGTTCCTGTCGGACATTGCGGGCGCGCAGCCTTGGCCGGGGCAGCGGCACTGGAACATGGAATCGCTCTACGACTATGGCGCGCGGGCCGGGTTCTGGCGGCTGCACCGCCTCTTCACCGAGCGCGGCCTGCCCGTGACGGTCTATGGCGTGGCGACCGCCCTTGCCCGCAGCCCCGCACAGGTCGCGGCCATGAAGGCCGCCGGTTGGGAGATCGCCTCGCACGGGCTGAAATGGATCGACCACCGCGACATGCCCGAGGATCAGGAGCGCGCCGCCATCGCCGAGGCGATCCGCCTGCACACCGAGGCCACGGGCGCCCCCCCGACCGGCTGGTATACCGGGCGCTGCTCGGTCAACACGGTCCGCCTGACGGCCGAGCAGGGGTTCGAATGGATCAGCGACACCTATGACGACGACCTGCCCTACTGGATCGAGGCGGGGGACCGCGACCAACTGGTGATCCCCTATACGCTCGAAGCCAACGACATGCGCTTCGCGACCGCGCCGGGCTACATCGACGGCGAGCAGTTCTTCCGCTACCTGCGCGACACCTTCGACACGCTGGTGGCCGAGGGCGAGGCGGGGCAGGCGAAGATGTTCTCGATCGGCCTGCACTGCCGTCTCATCGGTCGGCCCGGCAAGATCGCGGGGCTGATCCGCTTCCTCGACCACGCGCAGGCGCAAGGCGGCGCGTGGTTCGCGACGCGCGGTCAGATCGCGCGGCACTGGGCCGCCACGCATCCCCCGGCGCGGCACGAACGGCCCAGCCGGATGGACCGTGCCACCTTCGTCGCACGCTTCGGCGGGGTGTTCGAGCGTTCGCCCTGGATCGCCGAGCGCGCCTTCCGGCTGGAACTCGGTCCTGCCCATGACAGCGCCACGGGGCTTGCGAACGCGCTGGCGCGTGTGTTCCGCGCGGCTTCCGAGGACGAGCGCTTGGGCGTGCTGCGCGCACATCCCGACCTCGCCGGCAAACTCGCACGCGCCCGCCGCCTCACGCTCGAGAGTGCCTCGGAACAGGCAGGCGCGGGCCTCGACGCGCTGACGGATGCCGAGAGGGCCACGTTCGAGCGGCTGAACGCGGCCTATGTCGCGCGACACGGCTTTCCCTTCATCATCGCGGTGCGCGACCACGACAAGGCGGCGATCCTGCGCGCCTTCGAGACCCGCCTCGCCAACGACCCTGCCACGGAACGCGCCACTGCCTGCGCGCAGGTCGAACGCATCGCCGAACTCCGCCTCGGGGACATGCTGCCATGACATCCTACCACCAGCCGCCCGGCGGCCTGCCGCCCCAGGCCGCGCTGCATACCGGACGCGCCGTCTTTACCGAGGCCTATGCTGTCATCCCGCGCGGTGTCTTTTCCGACATCGTCACAAGTCGGCTGCCTGGCTGGGACCGCACCCGCCTCTGGCTGATCGCCCGGCCGATGAGCGGCTTTGCCGAGACCTTCAGCCAGTACGTGATGGAGGTCGCCCCGGGCGGAGGCTCGGACCATCCCGAACCGGACCCCGGCGCGCAATCCGTGCTCTTCGTGACCGGGGGTGTCGTGGCCCTCACGCTCGGATCAGAGACGCACGAGCTCGACGCGGGCGGATATGCCTACATCCCGCCCGGCCTGCCCTGGCGGCTGCGCGCCGAGGGCGAGGCCGCGGCGCGCTTCCACTGGATCCGCAAGATCTGGGAACCGGCGCCGGGTCTTGCGCCGCCCCGCGCCTTCGTCACCGACGAGCGCAGCATCGCCCCCGTGGCGATGCCCGGCACCGAGGGCCGCTGGGCCACCACCCGCTTCGTAGACCCCGAAGACCTCGCGCATGACATGCATGTGAACATCGTGACCTTCCAGCCCGGCGGCACGATCCCCTTTGAAGAGACGCATGTGATGGAGCACGGGCTTTACGTGCTCGAAGGCAAGGCCGTCTACCGGCTGAACCGCGACTGGGTCGAGGTCGAGGCGGGCGATTTCCTGTGGCTTCGCGCGTTCTGCCCGCAGGCCTGTTATGCAGGCGGCCCCGGTCCGTTCCGCTACCTGCTTTACAAGGATGTGAATCGTCACGCGCGGCTGCGTGGCCCGATCCCCCTCGGTAGCGCCCGGCCATGAGGGCGGATCTGGGTATTTGGGCCGGAAAGAAGCCAAGGGGCGTGCCAGGCTTGGTAGCCGGGCCGGAGCAGGGGGCGGAAAACCCCCGGTCCGCATGCAAGGCCGGGGCTGCGGCATGACCCGGGCGCTGCGGGCCGAGCCGCTGACCGCTGCCGCCTTTGCGCCCTTCGGCGATGTGCTCGATGCGGCGGGCGTGCCGGACCGGCTGATCAACGCGGGCCTCTGTGCGCGTTTCCACGACCGCGCCCGGATCGACATCGCCGAGGGGCATGCCGGTCTTTCGGTGTTCCTCGCCGAGCCCCGCGACCTGCCTTACAGCTTCGATCTGCTGGAACGTCATCCACTCGGCAACCAGGCCTTCATTCCGATGACCGCCGCCCCGTTCCTCGTGCTCGTCGCGCCTGATGATGCCGGGCGTCCCGGCCCACCACGCGCCTTCGTCACAGACGGCGCACAGGGCATCAACATCGGGCGCGGGGTGTGGCACGGGGTCTTGACGCCACTTGCCGCACCCGGCCTTTTCGCGGTGCTCGACCGGATCGGGTACGGGCCGAACCTGGAAGAATGGCGCGCGCCGGTGCCCTGGACCGTCACGCTCTGACGGCAAGGCCGTCAGTCGCGCCCCATCAGCCGTGCCACATCGAGCATCCGGTTGGAGAAACCCCATTCGTTGTCGTACCAGCCAAACACGCGCAAAAGGCCCCCGCGCGTGACGCGCGTCTCGGGCAGCGCCATGACCACGCTCTCGGGCCGGGCGCGCAGATCGCTCGACACCAGCGCCTCGTCCGTCACGCCGATCACCCCGCCTGCGCCGCGCAACACGGCGTTGACCTCGCCCGCGCTGGCCCGCCGGTCGGTCATGACCACGAGGTCCACCGCCGAGACGCTCGCCGTCGGCACCCGCACCGCCGAACCTTCGATCCGCCCGGCCAAATCGGGCAGCACCATGTCGAGCAACCTCTGAGCCGAAGTCGTCGTCGGCACCATCGACAGGGCTGCCGCGCGTGAGCGGGCAAAGTCGGCGGCGGGCGCGTCGACCGTGGGCTGGCTGCCTGTATAGCAATGAACCGTCGTCATCGACCCGGTGACGATCCCGAAGGCGCCGTCCAGCACCCGGACAAGCGGCGCCAGCGCATTCGTCGTGCAGGACGCGTTCGAGACGATCCGCTGCCCCGCCAGCACCGCCTCGTTCGCGCCCAGCACGACCGTTACCTCCGCCGCCTGCGACGGCCCTGATACCAGCACCCGCCGCGCGCCGGCCGCAAGGCCACGCCCCGCCACCTCGGCGCTGTCCGCGCGGCCGGTGCATTCCATCACCACGTCGATGCCGGCAAGATCGAGGATCGAAAGGTCGGCCGCCTGGGTCAGGGCGATGCGCCGCCCGTCGACCGCGAGCGCGCCGTCCTCAAGCACGACTGTTCCGGGCCACGGCCCGAACACGCTGTCGTAGCGCAGAAGATAGGCGCACATCGCAGGGTCCGCGATGTCGTTGATGCCTGCGATCTCGATCCCGGGCCAGCCGCCTTGCGCCCAGGCACGCAGCACCGACCGGCCGATCCGGCCGAACCCGTTGATGAAGACCCGCATCACGCCCTCCGCTTCGCCTTGGCGACAGATCACGCGCCCGGTGCGGCTTCAAGGCTCAGAGAGCGACCTCGACGCCAAGACCCCGCTCGACGGCACGGGCGACCGCGACCGCTGCGACCGCAAGGTCCTGAAGCCCCACCCCGGTACCGTCGAAAAGCGTGATCTCGCCTGCGGACGTGCGCCCCGGATGCGCGCCGGTCAGCACCTCACCCAGCGGCGTGATCCGCGCGGGCTCGGCGAGACCCAGCCGCACCGCGTGCTGCGCCTCGCCGATCGTCACCGACTGCGCCACTTCGTCGGTAAAAAGAGTGGCGCGCGCCAGCAGCGCAGGCTCCACCTCCTGCTTGCCGATGGTATCGGTGCCCATGCAAGCCAGATGCGTGCCGGGCCGGACATGCGCGTCCGCGAGGCTGAAGCGGTCGGACGAGGTGATCGTCACGATCACGTCGGCCTCGGCACCGAGCCGATCGAGGCTGACCGACTCGAAGGGCAAGCCAAGCTCGGCGGCGATGGCACCAAGCCGTGGCAGCATCTCGGGGTGCAGGTTCCACGCCACGACCCGCTCGAAGGCGCGTGTGCGGGCGGCGGCGCGCAGCTGGAACCCGGCCTGATGACCCGCCCCGACCATGCCCAGCACCCGCGCGTCGGGCTGGGCGAGCCGGTCGATGGACAGCGCCGAGGCCGCCGCCGTCCGCAGCGCGGTCAGAAGGTTGCCCCCGACCATCGCACGCGGCACGCCGGTGTCGGGATCGAACAGGAACACCGTTGACTGGTGGTTGATCATCCCGCGCGCGGCGTTGCCGGGAAAATAGCCCCCGGCCTTGACCCCAAGCTGCCCTCCCGCCCGGTCGAGTCCCGACTTGAAGCCGTATTGCCGGCCCTCGCCCAGCGCCTCGCGGACGACCGGGAAGTTGTAAGCCTCGCCACGGGCCATCGCGCCGAAACAGGCCTCGATGGCGGCGAAGGC
>JANPJD010000141.1:0-1533 GCA_031425325.1 Rhodobacterales bacterium
GGCTTCAACCTTGGTCCTTACGAGGGCAACTGCCGCGCGCATTGGGTAACGCCCGACGACCCGTTCCCCGACGATTTCAGCTTCCAGCTTTTCCCCGACGACCTCGAACGGCTCGAATGGCACATCTCGGACGCGATGGCGCGCGTGCCGCTGCTCGAGAAGGCGGCGCTGACCAAGGTCATCAACGGCCCAATCCCCTACACCCCCGACGGCAACCCCCTGATCGGCCCCATGCCCGGCGTGCCCAATGCCTTCGAGGCCTGCGTCTTCACCTTCGGCATCTGCCAGGCGGGCGGGGCGGGCAAGGTGCTGGCCGAATGGGTGACGGAAGGCGGCACCGAATGGGACATGTGGTCCTGCGACCCCCGCCGCTTCACCGGGTGGGAGGACGAGGCCTATTGCCTGGCCAAGGGCATGGAGGTCTACGGCCATGAATACGCGATCCACTTCCCCCACCACGCCTGGCCTGCGGGGCGGGGGATGCGCCTTTCGCCGGTGCATGACCGGACAGCAGCACTCGGCGCGCAGTTCGGGGCCTGGAACGGGTGGGAGCGGGCGATGTGGTATGCCCGCCCCGGCGACGACACCTCTGAGGCGGCTCAGCGCACCTGGGCGCGCAAGGGGCCGTGGGCCGGCGCGGTGGCTGCGGAGTGTGCTGCGGTGCGCGACGCCTGTGGCATCCTCGACCTGCCGGGCTTCTCGCGCTTCCGCGTGACGGGGGCGGGCGTGGCGGACTGGCTTGCACGGCAGATCACGGGCCGCGTCCCGCCCGTCGGGCGCCTCGGCCTCGGGTATTTCGCCGACGACCGGGGCCGGATCGTGACCGAGATGTCGATCGCCCGCATGGGCGAGGATGAGGTGCTCCTTATCACCGCCGCGACCGCCCAGGCGCATGACCGCGCCTGGCTCGAGGCGACGCTGCCGCCCGGCCTTAGCCTGACCGACGAGACTGAGGCCTGGTCCTGCCAGATCGTGACCGGCCCGAAGGCCCGCGCCATCCTCGCCCCCCTGACCGACGCTGACCTCACGCGCCCGTGGCTGACCTGGCAGCATGCGACCCTCGCGGGGGCCCCGGTCCTGCTGATGCGCGTCTCCTTCGCGGGCGAGCTTGGATGGGAGGTGCACAGCCGCACCGCCGATACGCCCGCCGTCTGGGACGCGATCCTCGGCGCGGGCACCACGCAGGGGCTTCGCCCCTTCGGCATGATCGCACTCGACAGCCTGCGGATCGAAAAAGGCTACCGCGCCTGGAAAGGCGATCTTTCGACCGACTACACGGTTCTGCAAGGCGGGCTCGAGCGCTTCGTCGACTGGACCAAGCCCGACTTCCGGGGCAAGGCGGCACTCGCCGCCGAAAAGCAGGCGGGGATCACGAAGCGCTTCGTGACCCTCACAGTGGACGCTGCCGACTGCGATCCGCCCTACATGTCGATCCTGTGGCAAGGCGGCACCGTCGTGGGCGAGACGACGAGCGCCGCCTGGGGCCACCGGACCGGCGCCTGCGTGGCGCTGGGCACGCTGCGCGCCGACCTC
>JANPJD010000142.1:0-22517 GCA_031425325.1 Rhodobacterales bacterium
AAAAATGGGGGGGCGGGGTCCGTTACTGCAGGTAGGGCAGCGGATCGACCGCCTCGACGCCCTTGCGGACCTCGAAGCGCAGGAAGGCGGGGTTGGCGGCGCGCACCGCGGCGAAGGTTTGGCCGCGCTTGAGGCTGTCGCCTTTGGCGACCTGAATGTTGTCGATGTTCGCATAGACCGTGAGAAGCCCGTCTGCATGGCGCAGCACGAGGATCGAAACCTGGTCCGTGTCGCGGGTGATCGCAGCGACAGTGCCGTCCGCCGCCGCCTTGACGGGGCTTCCGCCCGCGGCGCCGATGTCGATCCCGGCGGTCCGGCCGGGGACGAAGCCGCGCACGATGCTGCCCTCTGCGGGCATTGCGAGACGCGCGGCCGAGGCGGTCGTGCGTTCGGTACCAAGGGTCTCGCGCTCGGGCGTGCCAGGGGCGGGTTGTGCTGCGGCGGTCGGCCGTTCGGCGGGCAGGGGCTGTGCGGCCGAGGGCGGCGGGGCGAGGGGCGAGCCCTGGCCCGGCTGCGTGACGGGGGTGGGAGCGGCGGCAGCCGTTTGCACCCCGACGGGGATCAGGAGATACTGCCCCTCTCGCACGGCAAGGTCGGGACCGAGCCCGTTCCATTCGGCGACGGACCGCGCCGAGACGTTGTAGAGCCGCGCGATGGAGTAGGCCGTCTCGCCGCGCTCGACGCGGTGACGGATCGGCTCGACCCCGCCGGGCGCGACCGGGGCGGCGCCTTGGCCTGTGCCTTGCGCGCGGTCGATGGCACCCGCCGCGAGGGTCGTCACTTCGATCGTGCCGCTCTGGATCGGCGCGCCTGGAACCGCGCCCGCGCCCGCCGCACCGCCGTCCGCGACGCGGCGCGGCAGGGCCAGAACCTCGCCCTGGTTCAGTACGGCATCAGGCGACACGGCGTTGTAGCTTGCAAGCTCGGCCGCGGGCAGGCCGACGCGGGCTGCGATGCTTCCTACCGTGTCGCCGCGCCGGGCCACCGCCACCTGGTAACCGGGATAGGAGATCACGCCACGTCCGTCCGGCGCGGGCCGCGTCGTCTCGGCCGCGAGGGCTGCGGGGGCCGTCGTGAAGGCATCCGCAGGGCGCAGATCCCAGTCGAGCGCGTTCGGGTCGGTCGAGCAGGCCGACAGCGCCGCCGCGGCTGCGGTAAGCGTCAGGATGCGGAGTGTCGCGCGGGGTCGTGTCATGCTCGCCTCATCATTGCCCGGGTTGGCCCCGGGGCGTGTCGGGTCGGTCGCCTCATTCCGGGCCGAGCCCCTCGACCAGGGGGACGAACCGGACGGGCCGGAGTTCCTCGTAGTCGTAGCCGCCTTCGCGGCGCGTCACCTTGATCAGGTGCTGTACCGCATCCGACTGCCCGACCGGAAGTACCATGATACCCCCGATCTTCAACTGCGCCAAGAGCGGCCCCGGCGGGTCTTCCGCCGCCGCCGTCACGATGATGCGCTCGAACGGGGCCTGGTCGGGCAGGCCGAAACTGCCATCCGCGACGAAGGCCGTGATGTTGGCGAGATCGAAGCTTTGGAACAACGCCTGCGCCTCGCGCACGAGGCGGCGGTGGCGGTCGACGGTGTAGACGCGGCGCGCAAGCTGGCTGAGGATCGCGGCCTGGTAGCCCGATCCGGTCCCGACCTCGAGCACGTGGTCGCGCGGGGTGACGGCAAGCGCCTGCGTCATCAGCGCAACGACCGAGGGCTGGCTGATCGTCTGGCCGCAGGCGATGGGCAGCGGCATGTCTTCGTAGGCGCGCTCGGCGAAGAGACCCTTGACGAAAGCGCCCCGGTCGATCCGTTCCATCGCCGTCAGAACGCGCGTGTCGGTCACGCCCTTGGAGCGGAGCGCGTAGAGAAAGCGCATCATCCGCTCGGGCGTGTCGGTCATTCGAGGGCTGACCTCAGACCGTCGAGGTGGTCATGTGCGGTGAGGTCAGCCCGCATCGGCGTAACCGAGATGAACCCCTCGAGGTTCACGGCGGCGTCGGTGCCGGGCTCGGTTGGCGACTGTTGGTGGCCGCCCTTGATCCAGAGGAACCGACGGCCCGAGGGCGAGATGTGCGGCTCGACCCCGAAGGCGGTGTCGCGGCGGAAGCCCTGCGGGGCGACGCGCGTGCCGCGCACCGCCGAGGCAGGCATGGGCGGGAAGTTGACGTTGTAGAAAAGGCGGTAGTCGGCCTCTTCCCAGGGGGCGCGGTCGATCAGCGCGCGCACGACAGCTGTGCCATGCGTCCGGGCAGCCTCGAACGGATCGTCGAGGCCCTCGGTGGCCGGCCCGAGGAACTGCGACAGCGCGATCGCGGGAAGGCCCTGAAGGGCTGCCTCCATCGCGCCGCCGATGGTGCCGGAATAGAGCACATTCTCGGCTGCGTTGTTGCCCCGGTTGACGCCCGACAGGATCAGGTCGGGCCGCGCGCCGTCGAGCACGTCATAAAGGGCGGCGAGCACGCAGTCCGCCGGGCTGCCCTCGGCCGCATAGCGGCGCGGCCCAAGCTTTGCGATCATCATCGGGTGGGTGTAGCTGATGCAGTGCCCGACGCCCGACTGCTCGAAGGCCGGGGCGACGGTCCAGACCTCGCCTCCGGCGCCCGCGATATCGGTGGCGATGCCGTGCAGAACCTCGAGGCCGGGCGCGTTTATACCGTCGTCATTGGTGATGAGAATACGCATTCGGCCTCGCAGGGTTTCAACCTGCTTAGACGAGGCGCGGGGAGGCGTAAAGCGAAGGAAGCGCCGTCCACTGCGGAGAGGGCGCGCGCGGGGGCCGGCCCCGCACCCCCTGGGCATCTGCGCCGAAAAGAAGCCGGGGGATCAGGCTGTGGAGGCGAGGCTTCGTGATCCCGTGAGCCGCCGGATCACCACATAGAACACCGGGGTCAGGAGAAGCCCGAAGAACGTGACGCCGATCATTCCCGAGAAAACCGCCGTGCCGAGCGCCTGGCGCATCTCGGCCCCCGGTCCGGTGGCGATCACGAGGGGCACGACGCCGAGGATGAAGGCAAAGGCCGTCATCAGGATCGGACGAAGCCGCTGGCGGCTGGCATCGACCGCCGCATCGACCGGCGAGAGGCCGCGCTCGGCCTCGGCCTGCTTGGCGAACTCGACGATGAGGATCGCGTTCTTGGCGGCCAGACCGACGAGCACGATCAGGCCGATCTGGGTCAGCACGTTGTTGTCCATGCCGCGAAGGCTGACGCCGATCAGGGCCGCAAGGATCGACAGTGGCACGATGAGCACGATGGCAAGCGGCAGCGCCCAGCTTTCATAGAGTGCCGCAAGCACGAGGAAGGCGAAGAGGATCGAAAGCCCGAAGACATAGAGGCTTGTGTTGCCCTGGCTGCGCTCTTGCAGGGCAAGCTCGGTCCATTCGAAGGTGATGCCCGGTGGCGCGGCTTCGGCCACGAGGTTCTCCATCGCGATCAGCGCCTCGCCCGTCGAGCGGCCCGGCGCCGCCTCGCCCTGCAGGGGCACCGACACGAGCATGTTGTAGCGCTGCACAAGCTGCGGGCCTGTGGTGGGCGTGATCTCGACAAGCGTGCCGAGCGGCACCAGTGCGCCGGTGGCCGAGCGCACCTTGAGGCGCGGTATGCTTTCCTCGTCGACGCGGAAACGCTCGTCCGCCTGGGCGCGGACCTGGAATAGCCGTCCGAACGAGTTGAAATCGTTGACATAGGTCGAGCCGAGGTTGATCGCGAGCGTCTCGAAGATGTTGCCGATCGGCACGTTCAGGATCTGTGCCCGCACCCGGTCGATCGCAAGGAAGATCTGCCGGCCGCTGGCCGAGAAGGTGGTGAAGACGCTCGTCACGTCGGGCGATTGCTGCGCCATGCCCATCACCTGATAGGCGACACCGAGCACGCGACGCATGTCGTCGCTTTCCAGGTCCTGAAGTTGCAGCTTGAAGCCGCCACCGCTGCCGACGCCGGGCACGGAAGGCGGCGGGATGGCGATGACGAAGGCTTCGCGCAGCGATTGCAGGCGGCCGTAAAGCTGGCCCACGATGGCATCCGCCGAGAGGTCCGGCGTCTTGCGGTCGTCGAAGCTGTCGAAGCTGGCGAAGATCACGCCCTGGTTCGAGGCATTGGTGAAGGTGGCCCCCGAAAAGCCCGAGAAGGCGACCGCGTTCTGCACGCCCGGCACCGCCATGACGATCTCGGACGCCTGCTCGATGATGCGGTCGGTCCGCTCGAGCGAGGCGCTGTCGGGCAGTTGCACGACGACGATGGCATAGCCCTGGTCCATCGCGGGGATGAAGCCCGTGGGCACGCGCTGAAGCATCCACCACGTCCCGAAAAGAAGCCCGCCGAAGACGATGAGCATGCCGACCAGCGCCGGTCCGGTCGACACAAGCCGGCGGATGAGCCGTCCGTAGCCCGAGGACAGACGATCGAACCCGCGGTTGAATACCGCCGCCGCGCGTGCGCCGAGGCCGGTCGAGGTGGCATGGCCGGGCTTGAGCAAGAGCGCAGCAAGCGCTGGCGAGAGACTGAGCGAGTTCACCGCCGAGATGGCCGTCGCGACCGAGATCGTGACCGCGAACTGCGAATAGAACGTCCCCGTTATCCCTGCGACGAAGATCGTGGGCACGAAGACCGCGATCAGCACCAGCGAGATGCCGATCACCGCGCCCGAGACTTCGTCCATCGTGCGCCGCGCGGCCTCGCGCGGGGATTTGCCCTCGGCGATGTTGCGCTCGACGTTCTCGACCACGACGATGGCGTCGTCGACCACGATGCCGATCGCGAGGATCAGCCCGAACAGCGTCAGCAGGTTCAGCGAATAGCCGAGGGCGAGCATGACCGCGAAGGTGCCGACGAGCGAGACGGGGATCGCAATCAGCGGGATCAGGGCGGCGCGCCAGGATTGCAGGAAGATCAGGATGACCGCCACCACGAGGAGCACCGCCTCGAGGATCGTCGTGTAGACCTTGTCGATCGAGGACGAGATGAACTCGGTCGGATTGTAGACGATGCGGTATTCGAGGCCCGGCGGGAAAAGCGTCTTCAGCTCTTCCATCGTGGCGATGATTTCTTCGGCCCCGCCCAGGGCGTTCGAGCCGGGGCGCTGGAAGATGCCGAGCGCCACGGCAGGCTTGTTGTCGAGATACGAGTTCGTCGAGTAGCTGCGCGCGCCGATCTCGACCCGCGCCACGTCCGAGACGCGCACAATGCGCCCCTCTTCGGTCGAGCGCACGATGATCGCCCCGAAATCGCGCGGCTGGCTGAGGCGGCCCTGCGTCGTGACAGCGATCTCGAACGAGGCGCCCGTCTGTTCGGGCGGGGCGCCAAGCGTGCCGCCCGAGACCTGCACGTTCTGCTCGCGGATCGCGGCCACCACATCGCCCGCGGTCAGGCCGAACGAGCCAAGGCGGTCGGGGTCGAGCCAGACGCGGGCTGCAAACTCGCGCTCGCCGAAGACGACGATGTCGCCGACCCCGTCAAGCCGGATCAGCCGGTCGCGGACCCGCGCGCGGGCGTAGTTCGAGACGTAAAGCTGGTCGAACGTGTCGTCGGGCGAAAGGATATGGACGACCATCATCAGGTTGGGCGAACTTTTTGTCGTGGTCAGCCCAAGACGGCGCACGTCGTCGGGCAGCCGCGCCTCGGCGATGGCGACCCGGTTCTGCACCAGCACCTGCGCCAGATCGATGTCGGTGCCCAACTCGAACGTGATGGTCAGCGCCATCGACCCGTCGGCTGTCGAATACGAAGACATGTAGAGCATGTCCTCGACGCCATTGATCTCTTGCTCGAGCGGGGTTGCCACGGTGGCGGCCACCGTCTGCGCGTCTGCACCGGGATAGGAGGCGCGCACGACGATCGAGGGGGGCGCAATCTCTGGGTATTGCTCAACCGGCAGGGCGCTGTAAGCAAGCAGGCCCACGATGGTCAACAGGATGGACAGAACCGCCGCGAAGATCGGGCGGTCGACGAAGAAGCGACCCATCCGTCAGTTCTCCGAGACGGGCGGCAGGTCGACGCGCACGGGCGTCACGACCGCGCCGGGTCGGGCGCGCATGAGCCCTTCGATCACGATGGTCTCGCTGCCGTCAAGCCCCTCGCGGATGACCCTGTATCCGTCGATGCGCGGACCGGGCCGCACCTCGCGCGGGACGACATTGCCCTCGGCGTCGACCGTCATCACGACCTGACGGTTCTGGTCGGCAACGATGGCCGCATCGGGAATAAGCACACCGTCGTTCGGGAATGACCCCGGCACACTGATCCGCCCGAAGAGGCCGGGCGTCAGCACGCCGTCGGGGTTCGCGACGATGGCGCGTACCCGCATGGAGCCGGTGGCCGAGTCGAGCCGGTTTTCCGAGAAGTCGAGCGTGCCGGGAAAGACGCCAAGGTCCGTCGCCGAAAGCCGTACCGTGACCGCAAGGCCGCCGCCGCCCTCTTGCAGGGACGAACCGCGGGTGCGGGCGTCCTTGGCATAGGCCAGGAAGGACCGCTCGTCGATGTCGAAGTAGAAATGCATCGGGTCGATCGAAACGATCGAGGTCAGGATCGTGTCATCGGCCCGCACGAGGTTGCCCGGCGTCACGCGCTGGCGGTCGATCCGGCCCGCGATGGGCGCGGTGATGACCGAGAAGTCGAGGTTGATCTGCGCGCTTTCCAGCGTCTGACGCGCCTGCTCGAGCGAGCCCGAGGCGCTGAGGAACGCCTGTCGCCGCTCGTCGAGCGTGCTTTGCGCGATGTTGCCGTTGGCAATCAGCGAGGTTGCCCGGTCAAGCTGCTCTTTCGCGAAATCAAAGCTCGCCTGGGCGACCGCGACCTGCGCTTCGGCCTGCCGCAGCGCCGAGGCGAAGAGCCGCTGGTCGATCACGAACAGGGGCGCGCCTGCCTCGATCAGCGTGCCGTCGGTGAACTGGACCGTTTCGAGATAGCCCGACACGCGCGAGCGCACGTCGACGGCGGCGGCCGCTTCGAACCGGCCCACGAACTCGTCGTCCTCGACGATCTTCTTCAAGATCGGGGAAGCGACCGTGACTTCGGGCGGCGGCTGCTGGGCGGCGAGCGGCGAGGCAAGGGCGGCGGCAACCGCAAAAAAGAGCGTGGGCAGGGCTGCGGAACGAAGATGCATGGATGAGGCCTTCAGAGACTAAACTGTATAGTTCAGTAATGGCCTCGTCTGATAAAGTGAAAAGACCGTCACATTGCCGGGCTGGCGCAATAAGCGCGGCTTTCGACCTTAAGCGACGCGATGCAACCATGACGGGCAACGCCTTTGCGCCGATTTCGCCCAAATTTTAGGCACCCGGACTCAGCTAAAGTCGCGCGCCCGCTCGACGCTGCGCTGCGCCATCCCGCCAAGGTCCGGCGCGACTCGGGCCAGAGCGGCCGCAAGGTCGTCGACCGGCTCGGGCAGGGGGCCCCCCGTCGCCAGCGCCGAGGCGAAGGCGTCGTAGCGCCGGGCAAGGTTGCGGAACGCGTCTGACGCCGCCAACGCCTCGTCGCCCGCAAGGACGTAGACCTCGATCCTGTCGGAAACACCCTTGAGGTCGATGCGCCCTGCCGGAAGGAAGGCGAGCGTCGGCGCGGCGCGCGCGACGGCCGCGGTCACAAGGATGTCGCAGCCGACGTGCCTGCAGGCCGACTGGGTTCGCGCCGCGACGTTCACCGTCTCGCCGATGGCAGTGTAGTTGAAGCGGTTGCGCGAGCCGATGTTGCCCACACAGGCGGGGCCGCAGTCCATCCCCATCGCGATGGCGATCGGCTCGGCCCGGCCCGAGCGCGCGTTGTAGGCCGCCATCGCCGCTCGCATCCGCAGCGTGGCAAGACAGGCGAGCCGCTGGTGCCCCTCGGTCGGAAGGGGGGCATTCCAGAAGGCCATGATCTCGTCGCCGATATACTTGTCGATGGTGCCCGACAGGCCGAGGATCTCTTCGGACAGGTCGGTGAAAAGCTCGTTCAGCAGCGCGACGAGATCCTGCGCCGACATTGTTGCCGACAGGGGGGTGAAGTTGCGGATGTCGCAGAACAGGACCGTGACCTCGCCCGTCGTACCGCCGAGTTCAAGGATGTGCCCGCGCCGGTCGATCTCTTCCAGCACGCCGGGCGAGACATAGCGCGACAGGGATTGCCGGATCAGCCGCTTCTCGCGGTCGGACACGGCAAACTGCCAGAGGGCTAGGCCCGAGAAGGCGACGAAGGAACCCACCAGCGGGAAGGTCGCATCGAAAAGAGTGCCGCCATGCGTGAAGCCGTACCAACTCGTTCCCACCACAGCGGCGGCCCCCGTTCCGCCCGCAAGAACGGCGAGCGTCGGGCCAGCCAGCAGGAGCACCCCAGAGCCGAGCAATCCGAGCAGCACAAGCGCCAGGATCTCGCCGCCCTCGGTCGCGTCCGATCGGGTGAGGTAGTCCTCGAGCAGGATCAACTCCACCACCTGTGCGTGGATCGAGACGCCGGGCACGCGCTCGCCGAGTGCTGTCGTGCGGGTGTCGGACAAGCCCGCCGCCGAGGCTCCGATGAAGACGATGCTCCCGGCCACCCGTTCGGCGAATTCGGTGGCGCGGTCGGGGTCGAGGACCTGCCACGCCGGCAGATATTGCGACGGATCGTCATGACGAAAGCGGATCGGAAACAGCCCGTTGGCGGTCACGGGGACGGTGAAATCGCCCAGCCGGACATCCGTCACGCGGTCCGGTCCCTCGGACGGCCCCATCACCACGACGGTCGTCTCGCCAAGCGCCACACGCAGCGCCTCAAGCGCCAGCCCGGGCATGAAGCCGTTCGGCGTGCGCCAGACGAGCGGCACGTCGCGCTGCTTGTCGCTGTCACCCAGCGGGTTGACGCTGACCACGCCGATCCCTGCCGCCGCCTCGGCCAGCACCGGCACGATGGGCGTGCCCGAGCGCAGCGGCAGAAGGGACGCCGCCGGGTCCTGTCCGATCATCGCGAAACCTGCCTTGGACACGGCCTCGGTATCGCCCATCGCACCTGCATCGGCCTGTCCAAGCACCACCGCCGAGCGCGCCATCGCCTCGGCAAAGGCCACATCATTGTCGAGTTTCTCGATCTGTTCGACCCAGGGACCGCTGCTGAGGGCCGCACGCACCGCGTCGTTGCGGACCAGAAGGCGCGGCGACAGGCGGTCCGGCTCCGGGAAGAGCACGTCGAAGACCACGACCGCCGCCCCCATCTCGGTCAGGCGATCGACCATCATGGCAAGCCGGTCGCGCGGCCAGGGCCATTGGCCAAGCCGCGCGAGCGATGCCTCGTCCAGATCGACGATCAGGACCGGCATTGGCGTGTAGGGCCGCGGCGCGAGTTGCTGAAGGTAGTCGAAGTAGGCGTTCCGCAGATTGCGGACCGGCGCGGGGTCAGCGGCGCGCAGCACCACAAGTGCCGCCAGCAGGCCAAATGCCACCAGGACGAAGATGCTGCGCTTTCCGGGACCACGGCGCTTCATGCCCGTCAAGCTATCCGCCACGCTGCCCCCTGGACAGCCCCCCGCCGTGATCGGGGCAGGGGCCGGACGCTAAGGCTCGCTGTGTCAATCCGCCGGGTTTCCGCCGCCGCCCGACGGGCCCGACGGGCCGTCAGCCGGATTTCCGCGGTCATTGCCTGCGGGCGAACGGTCGTTCTGGTTGGCACGATCGACACGCGTGGGCAGCCGGATTGGCGAGACGCTGTCGCAGCCCGCCGTCGAGGCCCGGAACGGCGGCAGAAGATCTGCCTGCGCGGCGACAAGGGGGAAGCGGCTGGCCAGCAGAGTCTCCTTCTCGCCGGTGTCGGCGGGTTGTCCGAATGTGCCGTCGCGACGCGCCGTCACGGCCTGGCAACCGCCCGGCACTGTCGCGCAAAGTCGTCCCCGGGCGCAGAACCGCACCGTGCCGTTGAAGACCAGAAGGTCGGTGCCTTCGTTGGCAGTCACCGAATAGTCGAAAACCGTGCCACGGATGCCCATGGTCGCGACGGGGGTGGCCAGCCGGTAAACCTGCTTCGGGCTCTTGCCCGAAATGAACCGGAACGTTCCACCAAGTGCCGACGTCGCAAGACGCCGCGCCGTGCCGTTGCTGCGAAACAGCGCCTCGTCGATCCGCAGGGTCGAGCCGGGGCCGACGACCATCTTCGTCTCGTCGATGAAGACGACCTGAACCCGGCCCGCGGCGCCGGTCTGAATGATGTCGCCGACCTGGACGGGATCGCCCTGGGACAGCCTGCGTGCAACACCCGCCGTCGTGATCTGCGCGGGCGCGTCGACCTCGACCGCCTGGCCAGCCGCCTGTGCCTGCGCCCCAGCGGGCAGCAGGGCCAGAGCGGCCGAAACCCAGGCCGCGCGGACCATCGCCCGGATAAGTGCAGTCACGGTCATTCAGTTACCTCTTCCATTCGACGCGAACGTTTGCGGGCCAAGAGCGCCAGAGCGCCAAGACCGCCACCCAGCAACAGAAGCGGCGCAGGCAGTGGCACCGGAGCGGGCGGCGGATCTGGCGGCGGCGGGGGCGGGACGATCGTCACCTCACGATAACGGAAACCGCCGAAGGCCATGCCCTTTGTCAGGACGCTGCTGCGATCCTGAAGCGTCATGCTCGTCAGCGTGCCGTACTGGGTGAAATCGAAGCGGATCGTCCCCGAGCTGGTGCCCATGAACAGCCCGGAATAGATAAGTTCGACCCCGTTGAAGAGCGAGACGAACACGCCGTCGGTCAGCTTTGCCCAGAACGCCGAGAAAGTGAGATCGGCGATCGGCCCGCCGAAGTCGAGCGTGACATCCCCCATGCAGCGCCCGGATTTGTCATAGGCGCAGAAACCGCCGTTCAGGGGCATTCCGAAGTCACCCGAGCGGTAGACGAAAAGCCGGTCGCTGCCCCAGGCCGTGATCCTGATCTTTCCAAGCAGGACAGATCTCGGGCCGACACCGCTGGTCAGCCGGTCAAAGCTGACCGCCTTCGACGGTGGCCGGGGCGGGCGCGTCACGCCGGGTTTGAAATTGAAGTTGCCATAAGCGATTCCAAGGCTGACCGCATCGCTGCGGTCATCGATGTCGATCCGTGTGATCCCTGAAATGCCCGAGAAGTCGACCTCGAACCGCTGATTGGCGTTGCCGCTTGCGACGACGAAGGCGAGCGGCGTGTTACCTGACCAGGCAGTAATCGTGGCGCGGTCGGTCTCGGTCGCATAGTAGCCGCGAAAGCGCAGGTCCGAAACCGGCCCGATGAACAGGATCGACACGTCGCCCGTGCAGGAGAAACGTGACTGAAGCGCACAGACCGGCCCGGCCGGAAGGCCTGCGCTACCCGTCCCATAGACGAACAGAGCGCCTCCACTGCTGGCCGAAATCGCAGCCGTCGGAAACTGCAGTGTGGACGCATTGCGGCCGGTGCGGAACATCGAAAAATCGAGTGTCGCGGCCAGCACCTGACCGCAACCAAGCCAAAACAAGACGAGCGATAAAAAAGCAAACTTCAATTGAGGCACCCCTGACCATACGAGTAAAGCGAAGCGGAGGAAAAAAGTCAACAATTTGTCTAGGGTTAGCCGCGCCGCCGCCCTTCTTTCGCCTCATTTCCACAACCTGTGGATGTGTCTTCGCGCGGCGGTCTCTGCGTCCCCCTGAAACCGGCTTGATTTCAAGGCATGGCTCGGTCACATGCGCCGGGAACGGCTCGGGGGGACGGACATGGTGCGGCGTGGACTTCTGCTGATCCTGTCCTCGCCGTCGGGGGCCGGGAAATCGACCCTGACCCAACGACTGATGGCCTGGGACCCCTCGATCCGGTTCTCGGTTTCGGCCACCACCCGCGCCCCGCGCCCCGGCGAGGTCGAGGGGCAGGATTACTATTTCTGCTCGCGGACCGAGTTCCACGAGATGGTCGACACCCGGCAGATGTTGGAACATGCCGAGGTGTTCGGCAATCTTTACGGCTCGCCCCGCGCGCCGGTCGAGCAGGCCCTGCGCGAGGGGCGCGACACGGTGTTCGACATCGACTGGCAGGGCGGGCAGCAGATCAAGCAGGCGATGCGCGACGATGTGGTCTCGATCTTCATCCTGCCGCCCTCGATCGCCGAGCTGGAGCGGCGGCTGCGCGGGCGCGGGCAGGACAGCGAGGAAGTGATCGCGGGCCGCATGGAGAAAAGCCGCGACGAGATCAGCCACTGGGCCGAGTACGACTATGTCCTCGTCAACCACGACCTCGACACGTCCGAGGCGCAACTGCGCGCCATCGTGGGCGCCGAACGGCTGCGGCGCGAGCGGCAGCCCGGCCTGTCGGATTTCGTCCGCACCCTCAATCAGGAGTTCGACGCCCGATGATCTATGCCCTTGGCGACATCGAACCCACCATCGCCCCCGACGCCTGGGTTGCCCCCGATGCCAACGTCATCGGGCGCGTGGTGCTGGGGCCGCAGGTGTCGGTCTGGTTCGGCGCGACGCTGCGCGGCGACAACGAAGAGATCGCAATCGGCGAGGGGTCGAACGTGCAGGAGAACGCGGTCCTGCACACCGACATCGGCTTTCCGCTGACAGTGGGGCGCAATTGCACCATCGGGCACAAGGCGATGCTGCACGGCTGCACGATCGGCGACGGCACGCTGATCGGGATGGGGGCCACGATCCTGAACGGCGCGCGGATCGGGCGGGGTTGCCTGATCGGGGCCTGCGCGCTGGTGACCGAAGGCAAGGACATCCCCGATTTCAGCCTGGTGATGGGCGCGCCGGGCCGCGTGGTCCGCACTCTCGACGCGGACGCGCAGGAGCGTCTTCTGCGCTCGGCGGAAGGCTACCGCAAGGCGATGGCGCGCTTCCGGTCGGGCTTGCGGGCGCTCTGATCAGGGCGTTAGCCTGCGGTCACGCGGACTGACCCTCGGACCGCAGCCGAAGGCCGCCGCGCCGGAGAGATGCCGCATGAAGACCCTCGACGTCATCACCATCGGTCGCGCCTCGGTCGACCTGTACGGCGCGCAGGTCGGCGGCAGGCTCGAGGACATGGGGTCGTTCGAGAAGTATCTCGGCGGCTCGCCCACCAACATGGCGGCGGGCACGGCGCGGCTGGGCCTGAAATCCGCCCTCATCACGCGGGTGGGCGACGAACACATGGGCCGCTTCATCCGCGAGGAACTGGCGCGCGAGGGCGTGGACGTGCGCGGCGTGCGGACCGATCCCGAACGGCTGACGGCGCTCGTGCTTCTTGGCATCCGCGACGACACGCAGTTTCCGCTGATCTTCTACCGCGAGAACTGCGCCGACATGGCGCTTTGCGAGGCGGACATCGATGAAGGACTGATCGCCGAGGCGCGCGCGGTCGTCGCGACCGGCACGCACCTGTCACACCCCAGGACGGAGGCAGCTGTGCTCAAGGCCCTGCGTCTGGCACGCGCAAATGGCGCGCGCACCGCCCTCGACATCGACTACCGCCCGAACCTCTGGGGGCTTGCCGGGCATGGGGCGGGCGAAAGCCGCTACGTGGAAAGCGCCGCCGTCACGGCCCGGCTTCAGGCGACGCTGGGGCTGTTCGATCTGATCGTCGGCACCGAGGAAGAGTTCCACATCGCGGGCGGCACCACCGACACGATGGCCGCCCTGCGGGCCGTGCGCGCCGTCTCGGCGGCGGTGCTGGTCTGCAAGCGCGGGCCGATGGGGGCATCGGCCTTTACCGGCGCGATTCCCGCCACGCTCGATGAGGGCGAGGCGGGGCCGGGCTTTCCGATCGAGGTCTTCAATGTCCTCGGCGCGGGCGACGGCTTCATGTCGGGGCTGCTGCGCGGCTGGCTTGACGACGTGCCCTGGCCGGTCGCGCTGACCTATGCCAATGCCTGCGGCGCGCTGGCGGTCAGCCGCCACGGCTGCACGCCGGCCTATCCAAGCTGGGCCGAGTTGCAGTTCTTCCTCAAGCGCGGTGTGCAAACCCCTGCCTTGCGGCACGATTCCGCGCTAGAGCAGATCCACTGGTCGACCAACCGCCGCCGCCGCTGGTCCGAGGTGCGGACCTTCGCCTTCGATCACCGCGCGCAACTCGAGGATCTGCCGGGGGCGACACCCGAACGGATCGGGCGCTTCAAGGAACTGTGCCTCGACGCGACGCTGGCCGTCGCAGGGGGACGCCCGGGCTACGGCGTTCTGTGCGACAACCGCCTCGGGCGGCGCGCCTTGCAGCGAGCGGCGGGGCAGGGCCTCTGGATCGGTCGCCCCGTGGAATGGCCCGGCTCGCGCCCCCTTACGCTCGAGCCCGAGATCGGCCCCGACTTTGGCGGGCTGGCGGAATGGCCGCTCGAGCACATCGTCAAGGTGCTTTGCTTCTGCCATCCCGACGACGACGCGGCGATGCGCGACGCGCAAGAAGCGACGCTGATGCGGCTGTTCCACGCCGCGCGGCGCAACCGGCTCGAGGTGCTGCTCGAGGTCATTCCGTCGAAGGTGGGCGCTGTCGACGACACAACGACCGCGCGGCTGGTCGACCGCATCTACGACATCGGCCTTTATCCTGACTGGTGGAAGCTGGAGCCTTTCCGGTCCGAAGCCGCCTGGGCCGCGACCTGCGCCGCGATCGAGGCGCGCGATCCGCATGTGCAAGGGATCGTCGTGCTGGGCCTCGGGCAGACCGAGGCCGAGCTTGGGGCGAGTTTCCGGCTTGCTGCGCGCCAGCCGCTGGTGAAAGGCTTCGCGGTGGGCCGCACGATCTTCGCCGAGGCGGCTCGGGACTGGCTCGCAGGACAGACGACGGACGCAGGCTTGGTCGAGGCGCTGGCCGCGAACTTCCGCCGCATCTGCGGGCTGTGGGACGAGGCGCGCCGGGAGGCACAGGCATGACGACGATCCGGCTGACGGCGGCACAGGCGATGATGCGCTGGCTTGCGGTGCAGGGCGGCCCTGACGGCGGGCGCTTCATCGAAGGGGTCTGGGCGATATTCGGGCATGGCAATGTCGCGGGCATCGGCGAGGCACTGCACGGCGTGCGGGACGTGCTGCCGACCTGGCGCGGCCAGAACGAGCAGACGATGGCCCATGCCGCCATCGCCTTTGCCAAGGCCGCGAAGCGCCGCCGCGCGATGGCGGTCACAAGCTCCATCGGGCCGGGCGCGCTCAACATGGTGACGGCGGCGGGCCTCGCGCATGTCAACCGTTTGCCGGTGCTGCTGATCCCCGGCGACGTCTTTGCCAACCGCGCGCCGGACCCGGTGCTGCAACAGGCCGAGGTGTTCAGTGACGGTACGGTGACGGTCAACGACTGCTTCCGCCCCGTCAGCCGCTATTTCGACCGCATCCAGCGCCCGGAACAGTTGCTGACCGCCCTGCCGCGCGCCCTGCGCGTGATGACCGACCCGGCCGAGTGCGGACCGGTGACGCTCGCCTTCTGCCAGGACGTGCAGGCCGAGGCCTTCGACTGGCCCGAAAGCTTCTTCGAGCCCCGCGTCTGGCACATCCGCCGAGCGGCACCCGATGCGGGCGAAGTCGACCGGGCGGTGGCGGCGATCCGCAGCGCGAAGCACCCGGTGATCGTGGCGGGGGGCGGGGTGATCTATTCCGGGGCCGAGGCGGTGCTTGCCGCGTTCGCCGCGACGCATGGCATCCCGGTGGTCGAGACGCAGGCGGGCAAGTCCGCGCTCGGCTTTGATCATCCGCTGAACTTCGGCACTGTGGGGGTGACGGGGGCGTCGAGCGCCAATGCGGTCTGTCAGGCGGCGGACCTCGTGATCGGCATCGGCACCCGGTTTCAGGATTTCACGACCGGTTCGTGGACGCTGTTCGCCAATCCCGCCCTCCGGCTTCTGTCGATCAATGTGCAGCCGTTCGATGCGGGCAAGCAGGGCGCACTCAGCCTCGTGTCAGATGCGAAGGTAGCGCTGGAAGCCATTGGCGATGCTTTGGGATCGCACCGGATGGACCTGCCCGACGCCCGCTTGCGCGACGACTGGGCTTCGGCGGCAGGCGCGGTCAAGGCAGCGCCCCCGCCGGGCAATGCGCTGCCGACCGACGCACAGGTGATCGGTGCGGTGCAGCGCGCAGCCGGCCCCGCGACGGTCGTCATGGGCGCCGCGGGCACCATGCCGGGAGAGTTGCACAAGCTCTGGGACGCGGCGCCCGGCGGCTATCACATGGAATATGGCTTTTCCTGCATGGGCTACGAGATCGCGGGCGCGCTGGGGCTCAAGATGGCACGGCCCGAGGCGGACGTCGTCTGCATGCTGGGCGACGGCAGCTACATGATGGCGAACTCGGAACTTGCGACCGCGGCGATGATGGGCGTTGGTTTCACCGTCGTCATCACCGACAACCGGGGCTATGGCTGCATCAACCGGCTTCAGGCGGCGACAGGCGGGGCCGCGTTCAACAACCTTCTGGATGACAGCCACCATGTCGTGCCCGCCCGCATCGACTTCGTCGCCCATGCGGCCAGCATGGGCGTGCACGCGATGAAGGCCGTGGACATCGCTGATCTCGAAGCGAAACTCGCGCAGGCCAAGGGCGCCGGCGGCCCGGTGGTGATCGTGATCGACAGCGATCCCGGCCCCTCGACCGAGGCCGGCGGCCACTGGTGGGACGTGGCCGTGCCCGAGGTGAGCACCCGGTCCGAGGTGCGCCTGGCGCGCGAAGCCTATGACCGGGCGGCGGCCAAGCGCGGGAGCGGGGCATGAACCTGCTGCGAAAGCCGACAGGGGTCAGCGGCAAGGTGCATGACCTGACCCCCGAGACGGCGGGCTGGGGCCATGTGGGCTTCGGTCTGTACCGCCTGTCGCCCGGCGATCGGGCAGCCGAGGACACGGGGGCGCGCGAGGTGATCCTGGTGCTGGTCGAGGGTCGGGCGCGTATCGTCGCGGGCGGGGTCGATCACGGCGAGATGGGCGACAGACTCGACGTGTTTGAAAAGACGCCGCCGCATTGCCTCTATCTGCCGCCCGGCACGGCATGGCAGGCCGAGGCGACGACACCCTGTACGCTGGCCGTCTGCTCTGCCCCAGCCACGGGCGCGCATCCGATGCGGCGGATCGGGCCGGACGGCATCGTGCAGGTGCCGCGTGGGACGGGATCGAACCTGCGCCATATCAATCCGATCGCGATGGAAGAGCGCGACATCTGCGACAGCCTTCTGGTGACCGAGGTCTTCACCCCCGCCGGAAACTGGTCGTCCTACCCGCCGCACCGCCACGACGAGGACGACTTTCCCCGCATGACGCTTCTCGAGGAGACCTACTATCACCGCCTGAACCCCTCGCAGGGCTTCGGCGTGCAGCGCGTCTACACCGAGGATGGCAGCCTCGATCAGACGATGGCGGTGCAAAGCCACGACCTCGTGTTGGTGCCGCGCGGCCACCACCCCTGCGGGGCGCCGCACGGCTACGAGATGTATTACCTCAACGTCATGGCGGGGCCGCTGCGGAAATGGCGCTTCCAGAACGACCCGGCGCATGACTGGATCGCACGGCGCGACAATCCCGCTTGAGGCACCGCGCGCCCCGTGTCACCACGGCCAAAAGGAGCCTTTCGATGAGCGATGACATCCCCGCCAACCTCGTGCGCCGCACCCCTTGGCCCGGCAGCGTCAGCCGCTCGGTCGTGACGCCGCTTCAGCCCTCGGTCGTCTATGCCTCGGTCACGCCGGACCAGCTTGACGCGCAGTATCGGGGCGAGGTGAAGGGCTTCACCTATGCGCGTGAGGGCCATCCGAACGCCGAGGTGCTGGCCACCAAGATCGACGCGCTCGAAGGGGCGGAGGGCGGGCTGATCGTCGGGTCCGGCATGGCCGCGGTGACGGCGGCTCTGATGGGCCTTTTGCGCGCGGGCGACCATGTGATCGGCGGTGACCAGCTTTACGGACGCTCGTTGCGACTGATGAACCAGGACCTCGCGCGGTTCGGCATCGCGACCACGCTCGCCGATCCGACCGATGCAAGCGCCATCGCCGCCGCGATCCGGCCCGAGACGCGGATGATCCTGGTCGAGGTCGTCTCGAACCCGACGCTGCGGATCGCCGACATGGAGGGTATCGCCCGCGTCGCGAAAGAGCGGGGCATCCTGCTTGCGGTCGACGCAACCTTCACGACGCCCCGCGCCTGGCGCCCGCTGGAACATGGCGCGGACCTTGTGATCCATTCGGTCACCAAGCTGCTGGCCGGGCACTCTGACGTGACGCTGGGCTATGTCGCGGCGCGCGACCCCGCGCATCGCAAGGCGATCTACGATTTCGCCGTCACGGTCGGCATGACGCCTAGCCCGTTCGACTGCTGGCTGGCCGAGCGGGGCCTGCATTCGTTCCACCTGCGCTATGACCGGGCCGAGGCGAATGCCGCCCGGCTGGCCGATCATTTGGCAGGGCTGCGCGGTGTGAAGCGCGTGCTCTATCCGCTGCGCCGAGACCATCCCGACCACAACCGCGCGGTCGGGTTGCTGGGCACGCGCGGCGGCAACATGTTGTCCTTCGAGATCGAGGGCGGGCGGGCCGCTGCGAACGCGATGACGGCGGCGATGCCCGATGTGGCCTTCGCCCCGACGCTTGGCGATGTCGGTACCACGCTGTCGCATCCGGCCAGCAGCTCGCACCGCGCCATGACGCCCGAGGCGCGGGCGGCCCTTGGCATTTCGGAGGGTTTCTTCCGCGTCTCGGTGGGGATCGAGGATGTGGACCTGTTGATTGCCGATTTCAGCGCCGGGGTTGCGGCGGCGGCGGGCTAGAAGCTGCCCGCCTCGATCAGATGCACCTCGATCCCACGGGCAGCCGACTGCAACTCGCGCCGGACCATGCGCCCGTTGGGCAGGCCGCTCGCCGTGATCAGCGCCCGTCCCGTATAGCCACAAGCGACGAGGCGGGCGAGCACGTGAAGCGCGTCTGCGTCGTCCGCCAGAAGCGGGAAGATCACGAAATCGGGGCTGATCCGCGCCAGTTGGGCCTCGTCGACCGCACTCAGCGTACAGACCACCACCGAGGCCGCGACCGACTGAAGGAACGCTGTCGTCGTCGCATCCGACCGCCCGATGAGCAAGGCGCGCTCGCGCAAGGCGGGCGGCACGGGGGCCTTGGCGCGTCGGTCGTCGGGGGGCATTCTTGCCTCGAAGGTCGTGGCAGGAATCCTACCGGAGGTTGAACCTAGCAGATGCGCCGACATCGGCAAGACGAGCCGGGGCAAGCGATTTACTTCGGACGGCAGGCCTTGCAGGGTGGCCGCAAAATTGTGGCTGCCAGGGCGGCCCGCAGGCTGGGGACCGAATGGAAAGCACCTTCACGCGCTCGCTGATGGACGGCATCCCGATTCCGGTCGTGCTGGTCGGGAATGACGAGCGAATCATCGCGATCAGTGCGGCGGCGGCGGCGCTGCTGGGCGATGGAATCGTCGGGCGCCACTACATCATCGCGATGCGCCAGCCATCGTTGCAAGAGGCAATCGAGGCGGCGCTGAGCGCGCGCCAGGCCGGGCAGGCGCGCGTCGTGATGACCGGCCAGCCGGGCGAGCGGACGTTCCGCGTCTCGGTTTCGCCGGTCGAGGGAGAGGGGCGGGCGGGCGCGCTAGCTGCGTTCGAGGACATCAGCGAGCTTGAGCAAGCGGGCCAGATCCGGCGCGACTTCGTGGCCAATGTCAGCCACGAGCTTCGCACGCCGCTGACCGCCCTGTTGGGCTTCATCGAGACGCTGAAGGGGGCGGCGCGCGACGACGCGGGCGCGCGCGCGCGTTTCCTCGACATCATGGAGCGCGAGGCCGAACGGATGAACCGCCTCGTGCAGGACCTGCTAAGCCTCAGCCGGGTCGAGGCCGAAGAGCGGGTCCGCCCGACCGAGCGGATCGACATCGTCGCGCATCTCGGCCTTGCCATCGCGGCCTTGCGGACGCTGGCCGAAGCGGCGGAGGTCAAGCTGGAACTCGATGGCGATCCGGGTCCGCTGGTCATCGCCGCGGACCCGGACCAGATCACGCAGGTGTTCCAGAACCTGCTCGAGAACGCGATCAAGTATGGTGGGCAGGGTCGGCGGGTGACCGCGCGGGTGACGCACGAGGCGCGCAACCTTTCGCTTCGCAGCCCTGCCGTGCGGATCGACGTGATCGACGAGGGCGAGGGCATCGAGGCGATCCACCTGCCGCGCCTGACCGAACGCTTCTACCGCGTCGACGGGCATCGCAGTCGCGAGAAGGGCGGCACGGGGCTGGGCCTCGCCATCGTGAAGCACATCGTCAACCGCCATCGAGGCCGCTTCCGCATCGAAAGCGAGAAGGGCAAGGGAAGCACGTTCACGGTGATCCTCCCTGCGCCCTGAAGGCTGTCAGAGGCGGGCGATCCGTTCGGACAGAAGTGCGAAGAAGCCTTCCGCGTGAATCTCGCCCATGAACATCGCATTGGGCGCGCGGCCCGAAACGCCCCACCAGTCCGCCACCGTCATGCCAAGCGTGAAGGTGCCCTTGGTCTCGATCTCAACGTTGATGTGGCGACCCGAGAACAGGTGCGGCTGAAGAAGATAGGCGATCACGCAAGGGTCGTGCAGGGGCGCTCCCGCGCTGCCGTACTTCGCCACATCGAACCGTTTGAAGAAATCGGTCCATTCGGCGACCATCGTGCCCGCCCGCGTGCCCATGTCGCGAAAAGCGTCGATCCGGTGCTTGGTGGTCAGCGCCTTGTGCGTGACGTCGAGCGGCATGACGACAAGCGGCACGCCCGAGGCAAAGACGACGGCCGCCGCCTCGGGGTCGACATAGATGTTGAACTCGGCCGCCGGGGTGATGTTGCCCACCTCGAAATAGGCGCCGCCCATGAGCACGATCTCGCGGATCAGGGGGGCGATGTCGGGCGCGCGCTGCAAGGCGGTCGCGATGTTGGTCAGGGGCCCGAGCGGGCAGAGCGTGACACTGCCAGGGGGATGGGCGCGCAGTGTCTCGATCAGGAAATCGACGGCGTGCTGCGACTGAAGCGGCATCACGGGATCGGCGAGTTGCGGACCGTCAAGGCCGGTCTTGCCGTGGACATGCTCGGCAGTGACGAGCGGGCGGGCGAGCGGCGCGGCGCATCCCGCAAACACGCGGATGTCGGCGCGTCCTGCCAATTCGCAGACGATGCGCGCGTTACGCTCGGTCAGCGGCAGCGGCACGTTGCCCGCGACCGCCGTGATCCCCAGCACCTCGATCTCTTGCGGGCTTGCGAGCGCCAGAAGGATCGCCACCGCGTCATCCTGTCCGGGATCGGTGTCGATGATGATCTTGCGGGGGGTCATGCCTGTGCGCTCCTGGACTCGGGGGCGCAGAGATGGGCCGAGCCGGGGGGGCTTGTCCAGCCCCCCTCGATTTAGGCGGCGCGCGCGGGCCGGGGCCCGCACGCAAAGCCTTATCTCGCCCCGGCAAGGCCGGGGCTCGGGTGAGGGGGGCGCTGCCCCCCCTCGGTCCGCCCCGCTGGGGCGGCCCGTTCCCCCCGGGGTATTTCAGCCGAAGCGAAGCCCGGAAGGGCGCGGATCAGCCGTCGAAGTCGACCTCTTCCATGATCCGCAGCGCGGCGGGGCGCTGCGTCGCGATTTCGGTCAGCGTCAGGGCATCGGGGGTAAAGGTACCCCAGCTTTCGACAAGGTCCGAAACGGCGACGCCGGGCTTCACCGGGAATTCGTGGTTCGTCTCGGCATAAATGCGCTGCGCCTCGTCCGAGGCGAGAAACTCCATCAGCTGCAGTGCCGCTTCGCGGTTCGGCGCGGACTTGGTCATCGCGACCCCCGAGATGTTCATGTGCGTGCCGCCTTCCTCGAAGGTCGGGAAGACGATGCGGACCGAGTTCGCCCATTCCTGCTGCTCGGGGTCGGCCAGCATCTGACCCATGTAGTAGGTGTTGCCGAGGGCGATGTCGCACTCACCCGCCCAGATCGCCTTGACCTGGTCGCGGTCGCCGCCGGCGGGCTGGCGGGCGAGGTTGGCCTTGAGGCTTTCGGCCCATGCCTTTGCCGCCGCCTCGCCGTCATGGTCGATGATCGCGCCGAGGAGCGCCAGGTTGTAGTCATGCGTGCCCGACCGGGTGCAGATGCGGCCCTGCCATTTGGGATCGGCGAGGTTCTCGTAGGTCGTAACCTCCCCGTCGGCCACGCGTTCGGTCGAGGCGTAGACGATGCGCGCGCGGCTGGTCAGGCCGAACCACCGGTTGCCGGGGTCGCGGAACTCGGCAGGGATATTGGCGGTCAGCACATCGGACTCGACGGGCTGGGTCACGCCCGCATTCACCACTTCGGCGAGGCGCGCGATGTCGACTGTCAGCACCAGATCGGCGGGCGAGCGGTCGCCCTCGGCCACCAGGCGTTCGACCATGCCCTTGTCGACAAAGGCGATGTTGACCGTGATGCCCGTCTCGGCCGTGAAGGCGTCGATCAGCGGCTGGATCAGCTCGGGCTGGCGATGCGAATAGACGTTGACCTCGGCCGCGAGGGCCGGAAGCGCGGTGCTGGCCAGGAGGGCGGCGGCGAGGGAGAAGCGCGACATGGTTGACTCCTTTTGTCGGAATTGCCCGGCCGTTAAAACCTACTGTTTTTGTCAGGTCAAGCGCCCTGTCGCCCCGCTTGCGTTTTCTCCTCATGCTTCGCGCGGGTCCAAAGCGCGTCCATCTCGGTAAGGTCGCT
>JANPJD010000143.1:0-1838 GCA_031425325.1 Rhodobacterales bacterium
TACGACGGGGCCGAGCCCTTGATCGCGCCCGGCTGGTTCGACTGCTTCGACGCGGTCGCCATCGGCGAGGCGCTGGAACGGGGCGAGGCGCTGGCCTTCCTCTCGGTGCCCGGGGTCGCGACCGGGATCGACCGCGTCGTCGCTGTCTTCCCCGACGGGCGCGCCTTTGCCTGGCACCAGCTTGCCCCCCAAGCCTCGAGCCAGACCATTGGCGGCGACGAATGACCAGGGAGAAGTCGGATGAGGGCCTCTACCAGCGCGCCGCGCGCGAGGCGGCCGAACTCGCGGGCAGCAAGGCACGTGTCGAAGACGGCATGACGCTGTTCGAATACCCCGATTATGACACCTACCGCGCCGTGCAGACCGCCGGAAACAAGGCCAAGATCAAGCGCCAGTTCGTTAAGGAAAGCCACATCGTGACGCTGGCCAAGGCGCTCGATGCCGCCATCGGCCCGGTCAGTTTCGGCCTATGCCACGGCACAAGGCGGGGGCGTGAGCAGGCCTGGTTCACCGCCCACCTGAAGGGCAACCCGCATGTGCTGGGGACCGAGATTTCCGACACCGCTGCAGATTTTCCGGCGACCGTGCAGTGGGATTTCCATGACCGGAACCCCGACTGGGCCGCAAAGGCCGATTTCGTCTATTCCAACTCGTGGGACCACGCCTTTGACCCGGCCCGCGCCTTCGCCGCCTGGGTCGAAAGCCTGCGCCCCGGCGGCTGGCTTCTCCTCGACCATACCCGCGATCAATCGCCCGAAACCGCCAATGCGCTCGACCCGTTCGGCGTGACCTACGAAAAGCTCGTGGCGATGCTGGACAGCCAGTTCCGGGGGGAAGCGCGGCTTCTCCCGGTCATCGACACCCGCAAGACAAATCCCGATTACAAGGCCCGGACCGTGGTTCTGCAGAAGACCGCGTAAGGCCCCGCACTGGACCCGACCGATGCCCGACTTGCTGATCGAACTCTTCTCCGAAGAAATTCCCGCCCGGATGCAGGCCCGCGCCAGCGCGGACCTCAAGCGCCTTGTCACCGACGGGCTGGTCGAGGCGGGGCTGACCTACGCCTCGGCAGGCGCCTTCGCCACGCCGCGCCGCCTGGTTCTGTCGGTCGAGGGGCTGACGCCCGAAAGCCGCGCGGTGCGCGAGGAACGCAAGGGCCCCCGCGCCGACGCGCCCGAGGCCGCCATCGAGGGTTTCCTGCGCTCGACCGGGCTTCGCCGCGACCAGCTCGAGGTGCGCGACGACAAGAAGGGTCAGATCCTGTTCGCCGTGGTCGAGACGCCCGGCCGGCCGGCCGCCGCCATCGTGGCCGAGGTGCTGGAGCGGACGGTCCGCGACTTCCCCTGGCCGAAGTCGATGCGCTGGGGCAGCGGCACCTTGCGCTGGGTGCGCCCCTTGCAGTCGATCCTCTGCCTTCTGACCGACGAGGTGGGGGCCGAGGTCGTGCCCCTGACCATCGACGGCATCGCCGCAGGGGCCGTCACGCGCGGCCACCGGATGATGGCGCCCGCGCTCTTTGCCGTTACCTCGTTCGACGACTACCGCGCCCGGCTGCGCCGCGCTTTCGTCATGCTCGATCCGGCCGAGCGCGAGGCCGCGATCTGGCATGATGCGACGACCCAGGCCTTCGCGCTGGGGCTCGAGGTCGTGTCCGATGCAGGTCTGCTGGCTGAAGTTGCGGGGCTGGTCGAGTGGCCCGTCGTGCTGATGGGGGCCATCGACGCAGTCTTCCTCGACCTGCCGCCCGAGGTGCTGCAGACCTCGATGCGCGAGCACCAGAAGTTCTTCTCGGTGCGAAATCCGGTGACGGACCGGATCGAGCGCTTCGTCACCGTCGC
>JANPJD010000144.1:0-12063 GCA_031425325.1 Rhodobacterales bacterium
CGCTCTTGCGCGAAATGGAGGCGACACCGATGTCGGGCCAGTGCAACCACGGGCGGCCCACCCATGTGGAGTTGCGCCTGGCCGACATCGAGCGGCTGTTCGGCCGCACATGACCCTGTCGCTTCCCGAGGGGGTGGACCCGGTCTGGCTGCTGGCAGGTGCGGCGGCGCTGGTGCTGCTCATCCTGCTTCTGACGCTGCGGGCCGCCGCCCGCGCAGGCCGCATGGCCGAGCCGATGCTGCGCGAACTCGGCTGGCTGGGGCAGCGGGTGCAGATGCTGTCCGACGGGCAGGAGCGGCTGACCGGCGGCCTCAGCCACGTATCCGAGGCGCAGGCGGTCAGCCAGACCGCCATGCTTCAGATGATGGAGCGCAGGCTGGCCGAGGTGCAGGCTTCGATGGGGGAAAGCCTGCAAGGCACCTCGATGCGGACGGCGCGGTCGCTGGGCGAGTTGCACCAGCGGCTCGAAACGATCGACAAGGCGCAGGCCAATATCGAGAAGCTGTCGGGCAACGTGCTGTCCTTGCAGGACATCCTGTCGAACAAGCAGACGCGCGGTGCGTTCGGCGAGATACAGTTGCACGACATCGTGCAGAAGGCGCTGCCGGCGGGCAGCTATACGATGCAGGCGACGCTTTCGAACGGCAAGCGGGCCGACTGCCTGATCCACCTGCCGAACCCGCCGGGGCCGATCGTGGTGGACAGCAAGTTCCCGCTGGAAGCCTATGAGGCGCTGCGCCGTGCCGAGACGCCGGGTCAGTTGGCCGAGGCGGGGCGCGGCCTGCGCGCCGCCGTCAAGGTCCACATCAAGGCCATCTCCGAGCGCTATATCCTTGAAGGCGAGACGGCGGACGGGGCGATGATGTTCCTGCCGTCCGAGGCGGTCTATGCCGAGTTGCACGCGAACTTTCCCGACGTGGTGCGCGAGGGCTTTGCGGCGCGTGTCTGGATCGTCTCGCCCACCACCTGCATGGCGACCCTGCACACCATGCGCGCGATCCTGAAGGACGCGCGGATGCGCGAGCAGGCGGGCGCGATCCGTCGCGAACTGGCGCTTTTGCACGGCGATGTGGAACGGCTGGGTACGCGCGTCGAAAGCCTCGACCGGCATTTCGCCATGGCACAAAAGGACGTGTCCGAGATACGCATCTCGTCTGACAAGGCGGGGCGGCGGGCGCGCAGGCTCGACAATTTCGACTTCGAAGAGCTGGCACCCGACCCCGTCGAAGCGGTGCTGCCCAAGGACGCGGCTGAGTGAGGCATCTTCGGCTCGCCGACTATCGTCGCGTGCCTTGGGCAAATGGGCGCGGCACGACGCTTGAGTTGCTGCGGATCGAGGGGCCCGAGGGGCTGCTGCTGCGCCTCTCGGTGGCGCAGGTCGCCGAGGATGGGCCGTTCTCGGTCTTTCCGGGCATCCTGCGATCTTTGACGGTGATCGACGGCCCCGGCTTTCGTCTGGAAGGAGCCGTCTCGCTGAAGTGCTTGCCGCTGCGGCCCGTGACCTTTCCGGGCGATGTCGCCGTCAGGGCGGAAGGCACCGAGGCCGGTCCTTCCGAGGATTTCAACGTGATGACGCCGAAAGGGCGGCCACAGGCCGAAGTTGAGGTGCTGCACGGCGCTCATACGCTTCCAGGTGTCGCGTCCCGCTATGTTCTGGCGCTTGGACCGGGCACGGTGAACGGCGCTGCGGTCGAGCGACACGATTTGATCGAGACGGAGGGCGACCTGCGCCTGTCCTGCGAGGGCCCGGTGATCGTCGTAACGCTCAGATCCGAAGGAACGGCTGCGCCATCCGGGGAATGAGGCTGTTGAACCGCAACGGAGCATCGGTGGCCGCGAGGCAGATACAGGGCTGACCCGGTTCCGCGACAGGTGTGTGCTGCAGATCCTCTGACGCAATTTCGACGTCGCCAGGACCGAAGCGATCCTCGCTGTCGCTGAAGGCGCCTTGAAGGACGAGCGTCAGTTCCATCCCTCGGTGACCGTGGTCGGGAACGGCCTGACCCGCCGGGATGTACAGGAGCCGGGCCGAGGCATCCCGCGACGTCGGTAGGATCGCCTGACGCACGCCCATGCCGATGGGACGCCACCGGACGGCATCGACATCCCCACCGATGTAGTCGCGCAGCGGCGCGGGCAGGATTGCGCGGGGCTGTCGGGGCGGCCGCCCGGTCAACTGCGGCATGCCGGTGATCCGCGCCATCACAGCCGCAGCGCTTTCGTCCACAAACTCAGCCGCCTCGTCCTCGATCAGGGTGCCCCCCAGCGCGTCGAAGGACATCAGCCGCGCCCGGCACTCGTCGCAGAGCGACACGTGCGTTGCCACCACAAGGCTGAAGGCCTCGGGCAGAGAGCCTGCGGAATAGGCCATCAGGATCTGGTCGGTCAGGTGGTGGCGGATGGTCATGAAGATGCTTTCAGCTCATTTGGTGGCGCAGCCGTTCGAGCGCCAATCTGATGCGGGATTTGATGGTTCCAAGGGGCAGGCCGGTCTCGGCGGCGATCTCGGTATGCGACAGATCGCCGAAATAGGCGCGTTCGATCAGGGCGCGCTGCTTTTCGGGAAGCTGCGCCAGCGCCTCGCCGAGGCGACGGCTTTCCTGCTGCATTTCAAGCGCGTCGGCCTGATCGGGTTCGGCCTCGGGGCCCCAGGGAAGGTCCTCGGGTTCCGGTCGCCGCGACTTTCGCAGGGCGTCGATCCGGCGGTTGCGAGCGATGGTGAAGACCCACGTCGCCACACTTGCCCGCGACGGATCGAAGAGATGCGCCTTTTGCCAGAGCGTCGCCATGACGTCCTGCGCGCATTCCTCGGCCAGGGCCTCGCTGGCACCGGATTTGCGAAGAAACGCCTTCACCCTCGGCGCGAAGTGACGAAACAGGCGCGCGAACGCCACGGTGTCCGCCCGATCCCGGACGGCCATAACCAGCGCAGCCCAGTCGGGGTCCTGATCCATCGTCATCGCCACTCTTTTGGCTGCAAGCGCCGAGAGGTGCAAGCCGGTGCGCGAACCCTGCCGCATCGAGGCGCGCATGGCTGGATGGAAGCTGCTGGAGGTCGCCAGTGTCATATGAGATTTACGCCGGTGATGCCAATCCGGATCACTTTGGTCGACACTGAGAAACCGGTGTGCGTTACGCTTGCCTTCTGATCCATTTTGAAGACGGCTGCGTAACACCAATCAGAAACGTGCAGGGGGCAGGGCAGGGATGCCGTTCGAACGAGCTTTGACAGCACCGCGACGGATCGCGGTGATCGGAGGGGGCATATCCGGGATGGCCGCCGCCCATGTGCTTTCGCAAGATAATTCGGTTGTGCTGTTCGAGGCCGAAACGCGGCTTGGCGGGCACGCGCGCACGATCATTGCGGGCAAGCGCGGCGACCAGCCGGTCGATACTGGCTTCATCGTCTACAACAAGGTGAACTATCCCAACCTTGTCGAGCTGTTCAGCGACCTCGAGGTGCCGGTCGTAGAAAGCAACATGAGTTTCGGCGCGTCGATGCGCGGTGGGGAACTTGAATACGGGCTGGCCGGGTTCGACGCGATCTTTGCACAGCGGCGCAATCTGATGAACCCGCGCTTTCTTGGGATGCTGCGCGACGTGTTGCGCTTCAACGCGAAGGCCCTGGCGCTTGGCGCGGACGACGACATCTCGATCCGCGATTTCCTGGCCGAGATCGGCACCGGAACATGGTTCCGCGATCACTATCTTCTGCCTTTTTCGGGCGCGATCTGGTCCACCCCGGCCGAAGCGATGCTGGACTTTCCGGCCCAGGCGCTGATCCGGTTTTTCAAGAACCACAATCTCTTGGGCTATACCGGCCAGCATCAGTGGTACACGGTGCAGGGCGGCTCGATCGAGTATGTGCGGCGCCTTCAGGACGCATTGGTGCGCGGCGGCGTCGATCTGCGCCTTGGGGCGGCGGTGGCGGCGGTGCGGCGCGGTCAGGCTGGTGTCTCGGTGCGGGTCGAGGGCGGCGAGTGGGAGGCGTTCGACGATGTGGTCTTTGCGACCCATTCGGACGTGACGCTTGCCCTTCTGGCTGACCCGACCCCGGACGAACGCGCGGCCCTCGGTGCGGTGCGCTACCAGCCGAACGAGGCCGTGCTGCACGCCGATCCGTCCGTCATGCCCAAACGCAAGGCCTGCTGGGCGTCGTGGGTCTATGTCGAGCCTGCGGGCGCACGTCCCGAAAAGATCGACCTGACCTACTGGATGAACTCGTTGCAGCCGATCCCGCAGGACGATCCGATGTTCGTCACGCTGAACTCGAACACGCCCATCCGGGACGACCTGATCTACGACGTCGTGACCTTCGCACATCCCGTCTACGACCGCGACGCATTGCGCGCGCAGGACCGGCTGCGCCAGATGAACGGCAGGCAGGGCACCTGGTTCTGCGGGGCCTGGATGCGGAACGGCTTCCACGAGGACGGTTTTCGCAGCGCCCTCGATGTCGTCGAGGCGATGCGCGCTGAGCGGAGCCTGCTTGCGGCATGAGCCGGATCGAGCACATCCGGGGCGAGACGTTCCACGGCCGCAAGGGCGCGGTCCGGAACAGCTTTCGTTACGGTGTGGACTATCTTCTGCTTGACCCGGACAGGGCCGAAGGGCCGTCGCTCTTCTCTCTCAACGCGCGAAATCTGGTCTCGCTGCACGACGCCGATCACGGTGGGGCACCGGGCGCGGGGCAGGGTAGCGCCTGGGTTCGAGCTGTGCTTGCGGAGCATGCCCTGCCGGGGGCTGAGCATATCCTTCTGATGGCCCAGCCGCGTGTGCTGGGCCATGTCTTCAACCCGGTGTCCTTCTGGCTGTGCCACGACGAAGCGCACGCGTTGCGAGTGGTGATCGCCGAGGTGTCGAACACCTTCGGCGACCGCCATTCCTATCTGTGCCACCGCGACGACCGCGCGCCCCTTACGGCGGCTGATATCGTACAGGCGCGCAAGATCCTGCATGTCTCGCCATTCCAGCCGGTCGAGGGCGGATACACCTTCCGCTTCGACATCGCGCCCGACCGCGTGGCGATCCGCATCGACTTCACGGCGGGCGAGGGGGGCGTCGTTGCAACCTTGGCCGGACCCCGGCTGCCGCTGACCAACCTCGGCATCCTGCGCGCCTGCCTGCGCCGCCCGTTCGGCAGTCGGCGGGTGCTCGCCTTGATCCACTGGCAGGCGGTCAAGCTGTGGTGGAAGGGCGCGCCGTTTCGTTCGCGCCCCGCCCCGCCGGCGGAAGAGGTCACGCGATGACGCTGGCCGCCGCCACCTCGGTGGTCGCGCGTCCCCGGCTGGGGGCATGGGCGCTGTTCTCGGGGATGATCGCGGCGGCGGGGCTGCCGATCTACATCCACGCGCCCAAGTTTTATGTGGACGAGTACGGGGTCGGATTGGCGGCACTTGGCGTGACGCTGTTTGTGCTGCGTCTGATCGACGTCGTGCAGGACCCCGCGCTTGGCTGGCTGTCCGAGCGGACCGAGCGACATCGCGGCGCGCTCGTGGCCCTCGCGGCGGTTCTGATGGCGGGGTCGATGTTCGGCCTTTTCGCTGTGGCGCCTCCCGGCAACCCCCTACTGTGGTTCGGCGGCACCCTGGTTGTCCTGTTCTCGGCGTTCAGCTTCCTCACGATCAGCTTCTATGCCGAGGGTGTGGCCAAGGCGGCCACGCTGGGCGGGCAGGGGCATCTTCGGCTTGCCGGCTGGCGTGAGGGCGGGGCGCTGGTGGGCGTGTCGCTTGCGGCAATCGCCCCGGTGGCCCTTGGCGCGGTGATGGAGCGGCCATTCACCGGCTTTGCCATCGGGTTCGCGGCGGTGGCGGTGGTGGCGCTTTGGGCGATGCGCGCCGAATGGGCGGGCGGGGCCACGGCGGCCCGACCCCCCGCCGAGGTCGCGCTGCGCGACGTCGTGTCCGACGGGCTGGCGCGCCGGTTGCTGTTGCTGGCGCTGGTGAACGCGACGCCGGTGGCCGTTACATCGACACTGTTCCTCTTCTTCGTGGAAAGCAGGCTTGGCGCGCCGGGGTCCGAGGGGCCTCTGCTGCTGCTGTTTTTCCTGTCGGCGGCGGTCTCGACCCCGGTCTGGACGCGCATCGCAAGCCGCGTGGGCGAAAAGCGCGTCCTTATGGCGGGGATGGCCCTCGCCATCGTCGCCTTCGCCTTTGCCGCGACGCTGGGGGAAGGCGACGTGTTGGCCTTCGCTGTCATCTGTGCTGCCTCGGGTGCGGCCCTGGGTGCCGACATGACGCTGCTGCCGGCGCTCTTCGCGCGTCGCCTGTCGGTCATCGCTCCGGGCGCGGGGGCTGGTTTCGGCCTGTGGTCCTTCGTCAGCAAATTCACCCTCGCCTTCGCGGCGGTTGCCCTGCTGCCATTGCTTCAGGCGCAAGGCTTCGTGTCCGGGCAGGACAATCCGCCCGAAGCGCTGCAGACCCTGACGCTGCTTTACGCCGTCGTGCCGTGTGGCTTGAAACTCGTGGCGCTTGCCCTGCTGGCGGCCACGAACATACCGGAGGCCTGAAGATGTCGCCCATGGTCTATCTTCTCTTCGGCGGGCTGATCGCCCTCGGCCTGGTCGCGGGTCATGCGCGGTTTCTGTCGTTCCGGGCGCAAACTTCGCAGGACTATGCGGCGCAGGGTCCACGGTTCGACCCGCGCCAGCACCTGAACGGACCCTTGTTGTGCGAGGGCGTTATCTATGGCCCCACGGGTCGCGTTGCCTCGCGCTTCGTCGCCGACTTCCATGCCAAGTGGGACGGGAATGTCGGCGTGGTGACCGAACAGTTCCGCTATGACAGCGGTGCGGTGCAGGACCGCCAATGGACGTTCACGCTGGGGAATGACGGGTCGATCAAGGCGACTGCCCCGGATGTCATCGGTGAGGGACAGGGTCGCGCCGAGGGATCGGCCGTGCAACTGAACTACAGCCTTCGCCTGACCCCCGAGGCGGGCGGTCACGTCCTTGCGGTCAACGACTGGATGTATCTGATGGAGAACGGGACCATCATGAATCGCAGCCAGTTCACCAAGTTCGGCGTCAAGGTCGCCGAACTGGTCGCGACGATGCGGAAGAAAGACGCATGAGGGACTGGAAAGGCAAGCGCTACTGGCTGGTCGGGGCCGGTGAGGGGCTCGGCGAGGCCCTTGCACGCAAGCTGAGTGCCGCGGGCGCCGAGGTCATCGTTTCGGCCCGCACCGTCGAGCGGATCGAGGCGGTCGCGCGCAGCCTGCCGGGCCCCGCGCGGGCTGTCGCGGTCGACGTGGCCGACAGCGCCTCGGTCCGGGCGGCAGCGGCCGAGGTTGGCGAGATCGACGGCGTGGTCTTTCTGGCCGGGGTCTACTGGCCGATGACGGCGCAGGCGTGGGATGCCGACAAGGCCGAGGCGATGTGCGACGTCAACTTCACCGGCTGCGTCCGTGTTGTGGGGGCGGTTCTGCCCGCGATGGTCGCGCGCGGCCGCGGGCATGTTGTGCTGACGGGCAGCCTTTCGGCCTTTCGCGGCCTGCCGGGCGCGATCGGCTATTCGGCCAGCAAGGCGGGCGTCCTTTCGCTGGCGGAATCGATGCAGTGCGACCTGCGCGGGTCCGGCATCCTGGTGCAGGTGTCCAATCCGGGCTTCATCAAGACCCGTCTGACGGACAAGAACGACTTTTCGATGCCCTTCCTGATGGAGGCCGACGAGGCGGCGGACCACATGTTCCGGCAGATGTCCGGCACGCGCTTCAAGGTCAGCTTTCCGATGGTGTTCTCGTGGCTTTTCCGCCTGTCGCAACTCATGCCCGACACGCTCTACTTTCGCATCTTTCGCGCGCGCTGACCGCAGCGTCCTGCCTATGCCGCAACGCAGCGAATTGACATGTGTCTGAAATTGCGGTTTCTGGTCCTCTGACGCAATAAAATTGCTGGACGGAGATCCTGATGTCGGCACCCAAGGACGCCCCCTGGCTTTTCCGCACCTATGCGGGCCACTCGACCGCATCTGCGTCGAACGCGCTCTACCGGGGCAACCTCGCCAAGGGCCAGACGGGTCTGTCGGTGGCCTTCGATTTGCCGACCCAGACCGGCTACGACAGCGACCACGAACTGTCGCGTGGCGAGGTCGGCAAGGTCGGCGTGCCGGTGGCGCATCTCGGCGACATGCGGACGCTGTTCGCCGACATCCCGCTCGACCGGATGAATACCTCGATGACGATCAATGCAACGGCCCCGTGGCTGCTGGCACTCTACATCGCCGTGGCCGAGGAACAGGGGGCCGACATCGCAGCCCTGCAAGGCACGGTGCAGAACGACATCATCAAGGAGTATCTCTCGCGCGGCACCTATATCTGCCCGCCCAAGCCCTCGCTTCGCATGATCACCGACATCGCGGCCTATACGCAGCGGCATCTGCCCAAGTGGAACCCGATGAACGTCTGCTCGTACCATCTGCAAGAGGCGGGGGCGACGCCCGAGCAGGAACTGGCCTTCGCGCTCGCCACCGCCTGCGCCGTGCTCGACGATCTGCGCGGCAAGGTGAGCGAGGCCGAGTTCCCGTCCATGGTCGGGCGGATCAGCTTCTTCGTGAACGCAGGCATCCGCTTCGTGACCGAGCTTTGCAAGATGCGTGCCTTCGTCGACCTATGGGACGAGATCTGCCTTGTGCGCTATGGTGTGCAAGACGCGAAGCATCGCCGGTTCCGCTATGGCGTTCAGGTCAACAGCCTGGGCTTGACCGAGCAGCAGCCCGAGAACAACGTGACCCGCATCCTGATCGAGATGCTGGCCGTGACGCTGTCGAAGAAGGCGCGAGCGCGCGCGGTCCAGCTTCCCGCCTGGAACGAGGCTTTGGGCCTGCCCCGCCCCTGGGACCAGCAATGGTCGCTGCGGATGCAGCAGGTGCTGGCCTATGAGACGGACCTTCTGGAATATGACGACCTCTTCGACGGCAATCCGGCGGTGGAGCGCAAGGTGGAGGCGCTAAAGGACGGCGCACGCGACGAGTTGGCGCGTATCGACGCGATGGGCGGGGCGGTGGCTGCCATCGCCTACATGAAGGGGCGTCTGGTGGAGGCCAATGCCGACCGCATCGCGCGCATTGAAAGCGGGGAAACCGTCGTCGTAGGCGTGAACCGCTTCACCACGAGCGAGCCGTCCCCCCTGACCACCGGCGAGGGTCTTGTCATGCAGGCCGACCCCGCAGCAGAGGCGGACCAACTGACGCGCCTGGCGGCCTGGCGCGGCGCTCGGGATCCCCGCGCGGTTCAGGCGGCGCTGGAGGATCTGCGGGTGGCGGCGCTGTCGGGCACTAACATCATGCCGCCCTCGCTCGCGGCGGCCAAGGCAGGGGCGACGACCGGCGAATGGGGCGCGATGCTGCGCGCGGCGTTCGGCGAATACCGCGCGCCAACCGGCGTGTCCTCCGCGCCCTCCAACCGGACCGAGGGGTTGGACGACCTGCGCGACGCGGTGCAGCGCGTCGCGGCAAAACTCGGGCGGCCCTTGTCTTTCGTGGTGGCAAAGCCGGGCCTCGACGGGCATTCCAACGGGGCCGAGCAGATCGCCGCCCGCGCCCGCGATTGCGGCATGGCGATCCATTACGACGGCATCCGCCTGACGCCTGCCGACATCGTGGCCGCCGCACAGGATCAGCGGGCGCATGTACTCGGCCTGTCGATCCTGTCGGGCAGCCATGTGGCGCTCGTGGCGGACGTGATGGCGCGGATGCGCGCGGCGGGCCTGGGCAGCATCCCCGTCATCGTCGGCGGGATCATCCCCGATGCGGACGCCGAGGCGTTGCGGGCGATGGGCGTCGCCGCGGTCTATACGCCGAAGGATTTCGCCCTGAACCGGATCATGATGGACATCGTGGGACTAGTGGACGCGGCAGACCTCACCGCCGAGTAACCGCGCACGCAACCCAAGCGTGCGCCTTTCACCCGCCCGCTCCATCGGTTAGGCTGGCCCGAACATCCGCAGGGGGACTGCCATGACGATCACACGGCGCGTTGTCACGCTGACCTCGCTGGCGGCACTCCTGTCGGCCTGTGTCGGTGGCGGAGGGGGCGCATCGGCCCCTGCCGCGCAATTCCGGGCGGTGCCGAATGCGGGCTATGATGCCTGGGTGGCGGGGTTCAGGACACGCGCCGCCGCGCGGGGCATTTCCGGCGGCACGCTGAACGCCGCGTTCCGCGGGGCGGGATTCCTGCCGGACGTGATCGACCGCGACCGCAACCAGACCGAGTTCAAGCGGAGCCTGGAGGATTACCTTGCCATCGCGGCGTCGGACGAGCGGCTGACCCTTGGCCGCGCCGCCTATCGGCAGAATGCGGCACTCTTGTCGTCCATCGAGGGGCGCTATGGCGTGGAGCCACATGTCGTGGCGGCCATCTGGGGGCTGGAAAGCTTTTTCGGGACGCGGCGGGGCGATGTTCCGGTGATCTCGGCCTTGTCGACCCTCGCCTATGAGGGGCGGCGCGGCGCGTTCTTCGAAAGCCAGCTTCTTGCCGCGCTGCGCATCCTGCAGTCGGGCGACACCACGCCGGAGCGGATGACCGGCAGTTGGGCCGGGGCAATGGGTCATACGCAGTTCATCCCGACGTCATATCTGGAATATGCGGTCGATTTCACCGGCGACGGGCGGCGCGACATCTGGGCCGACGATCCCGCCGACGCGCTCGCCTCCACCGCCGCCTATCTCTCGCGGTCAGGCTGGACGCGCGGCGTGCCATGGGGGGCGGAGGTGCGCCTGCCGCAGGGGTTCAACGCGAGCCTTCTGGGACGCGGCAAGGGCCGGTCGGCTTCGGGGTGGAGCGATCTTGGCGTCACCGATGCGGGCGGCGGTCGGCTCGGCTCCGGCCTGACCGGGTCGATCATCGCGCCTGCGGGCTTGGGCGGGCCTGCCTTTCTCTTGACGCAGAACTTCAATGTCATCCTGCGCTACAACAATGCCGAGAACTACGCGATCGGGATCGGCCATCTGTCGGACCGGCTTGCCGGGGCGGGGCCGCTGCGCGCGGGCTTCGGGCCGGACTCCACCGGCATGACCATCGCCGACAGGCAAGACCTGCAACGCCGCCTGACCGCCGCGGGCTACGACACCGATGGCAGCGATGGGGTGATCGGGGCCAAGACGCGCGCCGCGATCAGCGCCTATCAGGGGGCGAGCGGCCTGCCCGTCACGGGCGAGCCCACGCTGGACCTGCTGCGCCGCCTGCGCTGATCCCGCCCGTAACGGGAACCTGTTTCGACCGGCAGGCTTGTTTCGCGGAATGGCAGCAAAAGGTGCGACATGGCGTCAGCGAAAAGTCACGACCAGATCTGGTCGGAATGGTCCGACCTCGTGAACATGACGCCAAAGGCGCTGGAGGACTGGCTGGACACGGCGGAGTCCAGATCCGTCGGCGACACCGGTGGCGCCGGGGAATCCACCGGGCACAAATCCGGTCGCCGGATCGTCGAGATCCTTGGGGTCGCGCGGGACAAGCTAACCGACGATCAGTGGGACCACATGGCCAAGGTCACGGGCTACATCAAGCGCCACAAGGTGCAGGGCGGCCCCGCCGAGGACAAGGAGCACAGCCATTGGCGATACTCGCTGATGAACTGGGGGCATGATCCGCTGAAGTGAGGGGCGCCGGCAGAACCGGCCCCTTTCGTCCGGTCGCCGGCTCGCATAAGGCTTGGCCCAAAGCGGAGTATGCGATGACTGTTCATATTGGTGCAAAACCCGGCGACATTGCAGAGACCGTCCTATTGCCGGGCGATCCCTATCGCGCGCGGTGGGCGGCGGAGACCTATCTGACCGATGCGGTGCTGGTGAACGAGGTCCGCGGGATGCTGGGCTATACCGGCTCCTGGCAGGGCCACCGCGTCACCATCCATGGGTCCGGCATGGGGATGCCGTCGCTGTCGATTTATGCCAACGAACTGATCAAGGACTACGGCGCGCAGACGTTGATCCGCATCGGCAGCGCGGGGTCTTTGCAGACCCATGTCGCCGTGCGCGACGTGGTTCTGGCACAGACCGCCAGCACCAATGGCAGCCCGTCCCGGTCGATCTTTCGCGAGATGAACTTTGCGCCCTGCGCCGATTTCGG
>JANPJD010000145.1:0-8637 GCA_031425325.1 Rhodobacterales bacterium
CCTGCACGTCGCCCCGGGCGCGCAGATCGACGCCAAGGACCTTCTGGTCGAGCTTGAGGTCTGACGTCACCCGCGGCGCGGACACGGTTTCGGACCGCGCACTTTCCTCTTGCGCGTCCGGTGCGGAGTTTATAGATCAGCGGCACCCAAAGGACGCGGGCGTAGCTCAGGGGTAGAGCATAACCTTGCCAAGGTTAGGGTCGTGAGTTCGAATCTCATCGCCCGCTCCAGTTTGGTCGACGGAAGCGCCCCTCGGGGCGCTTCTTTCGTTTCCGGGGGTCTGCTGCGGAAAGCCCGCTCAAGGGTGCCAAGGGCCGGGGCATATCCGCCGCGCAGGTCTGACGGAAATACTGGGCTGCGAGCCTGCGAGCGGGCTGCGTGATCGCCGCCGTCGCACGCCGGAGCCCACATAAAGCCGCACGATCCGCCAAAGAACGTCTTGCCTAAGCGGCTGTTTGTATAGAGAAAATGGTGGGCGACCCTGGAATCGAACCAGGCGTGGGTCTCCCCGGCGGAGTTACAGTCCGCTGCCGCACCTTGCAGCTCGTCGCCCGACGCTGGCGCGGTGGATACCGAAGCCCCCCGACAGCGTCAAGCGCGAAAGCGGACGGCGTTCCGGCCTTGCAACGTCCCCGCACGGGCCGCATTCTTGTCCCCTGAAACGGGGAACGAGATGCAGAAGCCTGCCTGGGTGATCGACAAGGAACGCGCCCGCCGCCAGGACGCCCGCGAGACGGTGTGGCTGTTCGGACTGCACGCCGTGCGCGATGCGCTGCTCAACCCGGCGCGTGAACGGCTGCGCCTTGTCGTCACCAAGAACGCCGCCGACAAACTGGCCGAGGCTATCGCCGCAAGCGGAATCGAACCCGAGATCGTCGATCCCCGCCGCTTCGACGTACCGATCGACGAAGGCTCGGTCCATCAAGGCGCTGCGGTCGAGGCGCGGCCCCTGCACTGGGGCAGCCTCGATGCGATCTGCGCGGGCGGCGAGGGGCGGCCGCTGGTCGTTCTGCTCGACCGCGTGACCGATCCGCACAACGTGGGCGCGGTGCTGCGCTCGGCCGAGGTGTTCGGCGCGCGGGCCGTGATCGCGCCGCACCGCCACTCGGCCCCCGAGACAGGGGCTCTGGCCAAGACCGCCAGCGGCGCGCTGGAGCGTCAGCCCTATCTGCGGGTGCCGAACCTCGCCGATGCGATGACCTCTTTGCAGGACATGGGCTATGTGCTGATCGGCCTCGACGGTGGGGCCGAAACCCCACTTTCCGAAGGGCTTGCCGCGGCGGCGGGACGCCCCCTCGGGATCGTGCTCGGGGCCGAAGGGCCAGGGCTGCGGGACAAGACGCGCGAGACCTGCGACCGGCTGGTCCGCATTCCCTTCGCGAGAGAGTTCGGCTCGCTCAACGTCTCGAATGCGGCGGCGGTCGCACTTTACGCGGCGACGGGTGCTTGATCCCGAGTTCACGCTTGCGCGACCGGCCTTCAACGGACGGGTTGACTGCCCATATCAGGAGTGGGTGGCATCGTCGGAACACTGCCGCCCTGACCTACTGTCCCTCGTTCCGTGACTGGCGCCCGGCTCTTCAGTCCGGGCGCTTTTTTGTGAAGGGCGCGCCCCCATGACACCAACCGATACCGATATTGCCGGGATCCTGCGTGAGACGCGGACGATCGCTGTGGTCGGCTGGTCGCCCAATCCCGAACGCCCCAGCCACCGGGTGGCCCGCTTCCTCAAGGACCGGGGCTACACGGTGATCCCGGTCAATCCGGGCCATGCGGGCGCGGTTGCACTGGGCGAGACGGTGCGTGCCTCGCTGGCCGAAATCGACGTGCCGGTCGACATGGTCGACATTTTCCGCCGGTCGGATGCCGTGCTGCCAGTGGTCGAGGAAGCCCTTGCCGCCCTTCCGGGCCTGCGGACGATCTGGATGCAGCTTGGTGTAACGAACGAGGCCGCCGCGACCCTTGCCGAAGGCCGTGGACTGCGCGTCGTGCAGGACCGCTGCCCGGCTATCGAGATCCCGCGCCTCGGTCTCTGACCGCCGTGCCGATGGCCGCTGTCAGGGCGCGCGCGGTCAGCGGGTCCAGGGCGCAGGGCGGATATGGCCGCGCCGTGCGGCGATCAGGATAAGGACGAGGCCCGCCGTGGTGCAGACCACGAGGGCGACCACGGACCGCTCCATCCCGAAGCTGCCTCCGGTCAAAACATCGGGCCCTTCGAGCGCCTGCCGGATCACGCCCGGCTCGACAAATCCACCCGAGACGATCCCCGAGAAGACTGCCGACTGCACGTAATTCCAGGCCATGTGAAAGCCGATGCAAAGCCAAAGGCGGCGCGTGACAAGATAGGCCCCGGCAAGCAGCAACCCGGCCTCGATGCTGATGTAGATCGCGCCTGCCAGGGAGCGTCCGGGTTCAGCAGGTGCAGAAGGCCGAACACGGCCGAGGAAAGAAGGATGGCGATCCAGCTTCCGGCCATATCCTCGACCGAGCGGAAGATCACACCGCGAAACAGCAGCTCCTCGAAGATGCCGGACTTCACCGCCATCGCCACGGCCGGCAGAAGGAACGCGACGGGATTGAGACCCTCGATCCGGTAGATGCCGAGCCCGATCAGGACGAGGACGCAGAGAGTATAAAGGCCCGCGCCGATTGCGGCACCGACGGCCCATTCCCGGCCGATGCCCGGCCCCGAAAGCTCGGTCACGTCGCGGCGTTCGACGATCTTCGCGTAGGCCGCATAGATCGCCACCGCGACCAGTCCCATGCCGAGCGCGATAGGGATGCTCAGCGCAGGCCTGTCCTCGAAAGCCTGGAGCCGAGTCTCGGTCCAAGCCATCAGGACCGTGACGATGCCCCCAAGCAGGACGAGCCGGACCAGCGGAAACCGGAGGATGCGTTGCCAGAGGGGGCTGCGACCGGCGACGACATCCAACATCACGGGTCCCCCTACTTCAGCGCGCTCTGGCTGCGATCCGGTCGTTCCGGGTGCCGCCCAGGCCGCAGGTTAAAAGCCCGCTTCGCTTGAGTCCATCTGCCTTCGGCAAGGCATGCCGGGGTCCGGCAGGCCTGTCAGCGACGCTCTTTCTCGGCGATACCCGACAATCCCTCGCGCCGCTCAAGCTCGGCCAGCACGTCAGCCAGCGTGACGTCGCGGGCAGCCAGCATGACCAGAAGGTGATAGAGCACGTCCGCCGCCTCGGCTGTCAGGGCGGCACGGTCGCCGCGCACCGCCTCGATCAGGCATTCGACCGCCTCCTCGCCGAACTTCTCGGCGCATTTGGCGGGGCCGCGCGCCAGCAGACGCGCCGTCCAGCTTGCCTCGGGGTCGGCCCCCTTGCGAGCCTCGATCGTGGCTGCAAGGCGTTCAAGTGCTGTCATATCAGCCTCACGGCGATGCCGGCGGCGGCCATATGGGCCTTGGCCTCGGCTATGGTGAAGGTTCCGAAGTGGAAGATCGAGGCCGCGAGCACGGCACTCGCCCCGCCCTCGGTCACGCCCTCGACGAGGTGATCGAGCGTGCCGACGCCGCCCGAGGCGATCACCGGGACGCCGACCGCGTCCGAGACCGCGCGGGTGAGCGGCAGGTTGAAGCCCGCGCGCGTCCCGTCGCGGTCCATCGAGGTCAGCAGGATCTCGCCCGCGCCTTTTGCGGCAACGGTCTGCGCGAAGTCGACGGCGTCGATCCCGGTTGCACGCCGGCCGCCGTGGGTGAAAACCTCCCACCGCCCCGGTGCCACGGTGCGCGCGTCGATTGCAACGACGATGCACTGGCTGCCGAAATGGTCGGCTGCGGCGGCCACCACATCGGGGTCGCCCACCGCCGCGGAATTGAAGCTGACCTTGTCGGCTCCGGCCAGCAGCAGCGCCCGCACATCCGCCACCGACCGCACGCCGCCACCGACCGTCAGAGGCATGAAGCACTGCTCGGCGGTGCGAGTCACGAGGTCGAACATCGTGCCGCGATTCTCGTGCGTGGCGTGGATGTCGAGGAAGCAGAGCTCATCCGCGCCCGCGGCATCATAGGCGCGCGCCGCCTCGACCGGATCGCCCGCATCAACGAGATCGACGAAGTTGACGCCCTTGACGACCCGGCCATCGGCCACGTCGAGGCACGGGATGATGCGGGTCTTGAGCACGGCGGCTCCTTTCACAGTCAGTGTGGCGCGAGACGCGGGCCGGGGAAAGGGGGGCCGTCTGCCCCCCTCACCGCCTGCGGCGTCTCACCCGCCGAGGATACTTCTGGACAGAAGAAGGCTCAGGCGAGCACACGCAGCGCCTCGGCCAGATCGAGTGCGCCGTCGTAAAGCGCGCGCCCCGAGATGGCCCCGGCGACCACGCCCGTGTCCCGCAGCGCCCGCAGGTCATCAAGGCCCGAGACCCCGCCCGAGGCGATGACCGGGATCGAGACGGCGCGCGCCAGGGCAGCGGTCGCCTCGACATTCGGGCCGCCCATCGCGCCGTCTCGGTCGATGTCGGTATAAATGAGGGCGGCGATGCCCGCATCCTCGAACCGCCGGGCGAGGTCGGTCGCCCGGTGCGTCGTCTCTTCGGCCCAGCCGCGCGTGGCGACCAGCCCGCCGCGCGCGTCGATGCCGATCGCGACCCGCCCCGGATGGGCGCGCGCCGCCTCGCGCACGAAGGCCGGGTCCTCGACGGCGGCGGTGCCAAGGATCACGCGCGCGACACCGCGCGCGAGCCAGGCCTCGAGCGTGGCGCGGTCGCGGATGCCGCCGCCAAGCTGGCAGGGCACGGTGACGCGGGCGAGGATCGCCTCGACCGCCGGTCCGTTGACGGGTGAGCCTGCGAAAGCGCCGTTCAGATCGACGAGGTGCAACCACTCGCAGCCCGCCGCCTCGAAGGCCGCCGCCTGCGCGGCGGGGTCATCGCCAAATACGGTCGCCGCAGTCATGTCGCCGCGCAACAGGCGCACGCACTGTCCGTCCTTTAGGTCGATGGCAGGGTAGAGGATCATCAGGCGAGCTCCGTTTCCGCGCTGTCCTTGGCATGGGCGGGCGGGCTTGCCAAGACGCAAGGTCACGCCGCTGCCTTCCGTTGCGTCACCGTTGGCCGCTGCGCCATCCCGTCCGACGATAGGACAGCTTTGGGAGGAGTGGACACATGAGACTGATGCTTGCGGCCATCGCTTGTAGCCTCGCGACCGGCGCTTTCGCCGATCCGATCGAAGGGACGTGGCGCACCCGCGCCGACGACAACGGGAAGTTCGGCCATGTCGTGATCGTGCCCTGCGGCCCCGCGTTCTGCGGCACCCTGCAGGAGGCCTTTGATGCCAATGGGGCCGAGACGGCCTCGCCCAACATCGGGCGGCAGATCGTCTGGGACATGCAGGCGCGGGGCGGCGGGGCCTATGGCGGCGGCAAGATCTGGTCGCCGGACCGCGACAAGACCTATGCCGGAAAGATGGCGCTGTCGGGCGATGCGCTTGCCGTGTCGGGCTGCGTGCTGGGCATCTGCCGCGACGGCGGCACCTGGCAGCGGGTGAAATAGCGGGGGCCGATCGACGGTTGCCGGACCCGGGGGCAAAAGGAACGGGCAGTCTGCCGGTGAGGAGCTGCCTCGGTGTCGGAATGACATGGCAGACTGGGATCGACACGCCGATGACAGGGCCGTGACAGGACGTTGGAGATATCTCCTGCGTCGAGCGTCAGGGCCGCCAGCGCAGGAAGTTGGCGATCAGGCGCAGCCCGGCGCGCTGGCTTTTCTCGGGGTGGAACTGGGTGCCGACGACCGTGTCGCGCGCGACGATTGCCGTGACCGGCCCACCGTAGTCCACATGGGCAAGAAGGTCGGCGAGGTCCGCCACACGGAACTGATACGAGTGGACAAAGTAGGCGTGATCCCCCGTGGCGATCCCGTCCAGCACGGGATGCGTCCGGTCGATCACGAGGTCGTTCCAGCCCATGTGCGGCACCTTGAGCGCACCATCGGCGGGGGCGATCCGCGCCACCTCGCCCTCGATCCAGCCCAGGCCATCGGTCGTTTCGTATTCCAGGCCGCGCGTCGCCAGCATCTGCATCCCGACGCAGATGCCAAGAAACGGTCGGCCGCGCTGCCGCACCGCCTCGTCAAGGGCCTGGGCCAGACCGTCCTGTTGCCCGAGCGCACGGCGGCAGGCGGGGAAAGCGCCGTCGCCCGGCAGCACGATGCGGTCGGCGCGCAGCACATCCTCGGGCCGCGACGAGACCATAACCTCGCCGCCGCCGACCTCTTGGCTCATGCGCTGGAAAGCCTTCTCGGCCGAGTGCAGGTTGCCGCTTTCGTAATCGACGAGGACCGTCAGGCTCACAGCGCGCCCTTCGTCGACGGGATTGCCCCTGTCGCGCGAGGATCGGGCTCGACCGCCATCCGCAGCGCGCGGGCGACCGACTTGAAGGCGGCCTCGGCGATGTGGTGGCTGTTCAGCCCATGCACGAGATCGACGTGCAGCGTGATGCCGCCATGCGTCGCCAGCGCCTGGAAGAACTCGCGCACCAGTTCGGTGTCGAAGGTGCCGCACTTCGCCGTGGGGAACGCGACCGACCACACGAGGAAGGGCCGCCCCGACAGGTCAAGCGCGGTGCGGACCTGCGCGTCGTCCATCGCGAGCGCGCAGTCGCCGTAGCGGCGGATGCCGCGCTTGTCGCCTAGTGCTTGTGCCAGGGCCTGTCCCAGCGCAATGCCGCAATCCTCGACCGTGTGGTGATCGTCGATATGCCGATCGCCGGTCGCGGTCACGGCCATGTCGATCATCGAGTGGCGCGCAAGCTGGTCGAGCATGTGGTCGAAGAAGCCGACCCCTGTCGCCATCCGGTGCTGGCCGCTGCCGTCGAGGTTCACCGAGACGGTGATCTCGGTCTCGGCGGTCGTGCGGGTGATCGTGGCCTCGCGCATTGCGGTCTCCGTTCGGTTCGCGGCGCTTATAGGCAACACGCGCGCCTCTTGGAAAGGGTCAGGTCGCGCGCAGCCGGTGGCGGCCCGCCACGGCCGCCACGCCAAGGATGACGCCTGCCACGACCGCGATCATACCGGCCGCACTGACCGCATCGGCAAGGCCGAGCCAGAGGGGGCCGTAGCCTGCAAGGACGTATCCGAGGATGGCCGAGACGGCGGCGATCACAAGGCTCAGGGCCACCTGCCGCTCCAGCCGGTCGGTCATCAGGCGGGCGGCGGCGGGAGGACAAACGAGCATGGCGATCACGAGGATCGAGCCCACCGCCGAAAAGGCTGCGACCACCGCCATCGCGGCCACCGCCACGAGACCCAGCGACAGAAGCCGCACAGGCAGGCCGAGCGAAGCGGCGAACCCCTCGTCAAAGGTCGCGATCTTGAGAGGCCGCCAAAGCAGCGCCGTGAAGCCCGCGACAATCAGGCAGACGACCGCGAGCCGCAGCACCTCGTCAGGAAGTCCGGCGAGGGCTGCGGGGTCGAGAAGAGAGTGCCACCCGTCGGCGTCGAGCCAGACGAGGCTTTCGAGATTGCCGTAAAGCGCGTGCTGCACGTCAAGATGCACCCGGCCCGCGCCGGACTGTTCCAGCAGCAAGACCCCGGTTGCGAACATCGTGGTGAAGGTCACGCCCATCGCGGCCCCGGGCTCCAGCCCGCCCGCGCGGATGAAAAGCTCGACCATGCCGATCGACACGAGTGCGGCGGCCCCGGCGCCCAGCATCATCGCAAGCGTTCCCGTCGACTCGGTCAGAAGGAAGCCGACGACGATCCCCGGCAGCACGACATGGCTGATCGCGTCGCCAAGGAGCGCCTGGCGGCGCAGCAGAAGGAAGTTGCCCGGCAGCGCGCAGGCAATGGCCGCCAGCACGCCGATGACGATGGGGGCAAGCGACAGGATGACGAAATCGGCTCCCATCAGGCAGCCCCGCCAAGTCGGGCGCGCATCCGCATGCGGGCCATCGCGCGAGGCAACAGGCCGCGCGCCTGGCCGAAGATGAGCGAGACGATGAACGCCGCAAAGGCCAGCAGTACGATCACCGGCCCGGTCGGCAGATCGGGGGCCGAGGCCGAGGCCGCCGCGCCGACATACCCCGCCGCCCCGCCGATTGCCCCCGCGATACCCGTGACGACACCCGCCCGGTCGGACCACATCCGCGCGGCCACCGCAGGGATGACCAGAAGAGCCACGATCAGGATCAGGCCCACCACCTTCAGCCCGGTCAGGGTGACGCCAAGCACAATCAGCAAGAGCACAACATCCATGCGCCCCGCATCGATACCGCGCGTGCCCGCATAGTCCGCATCGAAGGCAACCATCAGCAGCGGACGGCGCAACACAAGCACTGCCAGCGCGGCCACGGCCCCGCCCAGCGCGATGAAGACCGCATCCGCCAGCAGCATGCCTGCGGTCGATCCCAGCAGGAACCCCTCGAGCCCCGCCTGCCTGCCTGCGGAAAGCGACTGGATCAGCGTCAGGATGACCACGCCGAGACCATAGAAGACCGACAGGACCGAGCCGATGGCGGCATCCTCGCCCAGCCGGGTGTGACGGGTCAGGTGGTGGATGCAGGCGAGGCCCGCAAGCGCGGTCAGCGCGGCGCCCGCCAGAAGCCCCGGCAGGTTGCGCCCGTCGCCCCCAAGCGCGACCATCACAAGGAAGGCCAGCCCCACGCCGGGCAGGGTCGCATGCGCGAG
>JANPJD010000146.1:0-6448 GCA_031425325.1 Rhodobacterales bacterium
GCATGACCGAAGCCAATGGCACCCCCGGCCCCGATGCGGGCGCCGCAGGCGCTGCACCCGCCCAGATGCGGATGCAGGTTCTCGCACAGTACATCCGCGATATGTCGTTCGAGAACGTGCTGGCGCAGAAGGGCCTGCAGACCGGTGAGGTTCAGCCGGACATTCAGGTACAGGTCAGCCTCGATGCTCGAAAGCGCAGCCTCGATCACCAGTATGAAGTGATCACGAAGTTCCGGGTAACTTCGAAGAACAAGGCGAATGGTGACACGCTTTTCCTGCTGGAGCTGGATTACGGCGGCGTCTTCCTGATCCAGGGCGTCTCGGACGAGCAGCTTCACCCTTTCCTTCTGATCGAATGCCCGCGGCTGCTGTTCCCCTTTGTCCGGCGGATCATCTCGGACGTCACGCGGGACGGCGGTTTCCCTGCTCTGAACGTGGACACCGTTGATTTCATGGCGCTCTATCGGCAGGAGATGACGCGACGCGCTGAAGCACAGAAACCGCAGACTGCGTTGTCCTGACGGGCGCCGCTGCCGGTCAGCGGCGCTTCGCCCATATCGCGGCGGGTCCAAGAGCCGCGACAAAGGCGAGGTGGGCTGCTGCCTCGGCGGGTGTGACGCGTGGCGCAAGCGGCTCGGGGCGCGGGCGCGGGCGCCAGTCGACCGCCATGTCGCGCGAGCCCGTGCCGCGGATGCCTGTTGCGAGAACAAGATCGGGTTGACGTCCGCCAATCAACTCGAGGTAGACCTCGGCGAGGATCTCGCTGTCCAGAAGCGCCCCGTGCTTTTCCCGCGATGAATTGTCCACGCCGAACCGGCGGCACAGAGAATCGAGGGACGCGGGCGCGCCCGGAAACCGCTGGCGAGCGATCAGCAGCGTGTCGATCGCCCGTGACAGGTCCAGAGCGGGCATCGACGCGCGGGCGAGCTCGGCGTTGAGGAATTTCATGTCGAAGGCGGCGTTGTGGATCACCAGCGGCGCACTGCCCACAAAGGTCAGAAATGCCGCAGCGATGTCCGGAAAGCGAGGTTTGTCGCGGAGGAAATCATCCGAGAGGCCGTGGACCTCGAAGGCCTCGCGCGGCATGAGCCGGTCGGGGTTGAGGTAGTGATGAAACGTACGCCCGGTCGGCATGTGGTTCACAAGCTCGACCGCGCCGATCTCGACGATGCGATGGCCTTCACTGGGCTCGAAGCCCGTCGTCTCGGTATCGAGCACGATCTCACGCATCGGTCTTGGTCCTCAGATAGGCGATAAGCGCCCGGACGCCCGCTTCGACAGCCTCGAGCGACAGCGTTTCGATGATGTGGGTCGCCCGCGATCGTTTTTCCCTGTCGGGAAGCTGTTTGGCAAGGAGTGTGGCGAAGAGCGCAGCCGTCATGCCCGGCCGCGCCATGACCCTGTCGCGCTGAACATCCGCAGGGGCCGTCACGACAAGGGTCGCATCGACGAGATGCTCAAGACGGCCTTCGAAGAGAAGGGGGATGTCGAGAAGGACGAGGTCAGCCCGGCAGGTGGCAAGCCAAGCCTCGCGATCCTGCGCGACGAGCGGATGCACGATCGCCTCGAGTCTGCCAAGAGCCGAGGGGTCGTCCGCGATCCATGTCCGCAGAACGGTCCGGTCAAGCGCGCCTGCGACGGCGGCGGTTGGGCAGAGTGCTGAGACAGGCCCAACCGCATCTCCGCCCGCACTGTAGAGCCTGTGAACGGCCCCGTCGGCATCCCAGACCGGTATGCCTTGGGCGGCGAACATCGCAGCGGTCGTGGATTTTCCCATGCCGATCGAGCCGGTCAGTCCGAGCCTGAACGGCCTCATGCGCCAAGGACCGCCGCGCGCGTCTCGGCATCGACGTCGGGCCGGGTGCCGAACCAACGCTCGAACCCCGGTGCTGCCTGGTGAAGAAGCATCCCGAGGCCGTCGACCGTGGCGCATCCCATTGCCTCGGCGGATTTCAGGAAGTCGGTCCGAAGCGGCGTGTAGACAAGGTCGGTCACCAGCGCCCGGGGGGTCAGACTGTCGAGTGGCAGATTGAAGGCGGGCTTGCCGACCATCCCGAGGGCGGTAGTGTTCACGACCGTCACCGCGTCTTCGAGCATGTTGGCGGCCTGAACCCAGTCCAGCACATGCACTTTGGCCCCGAAATCGGACTTCAGCCCGTCCGCCCTTGCCCGCGTGCGGTTGGCGAGGCGTATTTCGGGGACGCCGACCTCGATCAGGGCGGCGATCACGGCGCGCGCAGCACCACCCGCGCCGAACACCATCGCGGGGCCGCTTGACGGAGTCCAGGAGGGCGCTTCCTGACGAAGGTTAGCGATGAACCCGGACCCGTCCGTATTGTCGGCAAAAAGCTTGCCGTCGTTGCGGAAGATGAGCGTGTTGGCCGCGCCGATCAGCGCCGCCCTGTCCGTCACGATGTCGGCCAGGGCAAGGACCGATTCCTTATGCGGAATGGTGACGTTGAGGCCGACGAACCCAAGCCGGGGAAGCATCGCAAGTGTCTCGGCAAGGTCGGACTGCGCGATGTCCATCGGGATATAGTGGCCGTTGAGGCCATAGCGTTTCAGCCAGTAGCCATGCAGCGCGGGGGACCGGCTGTGCGAGACGGGCGAACCGATGACGCCTGCAAGTGGAATTCGGGCCGGATCAGTCATGCTGCGATCCAGCCGCGCTGACCGAGATAGCCCAGCAAGGCCAACATCGGCAGGCCGAGAACGGTGAAATGATCGCCGTCGATGCGGTCGAAAAGCCGCATACCTTCGTCCTCGACGCGGTAGCAGCCGGGGCTGGAGCCTGCCTTCGGCCAATTCCGCGAAAGATAGGCGTCGATATAGAGTTCCGAGACAGGCCGCATCGAGAGCTGTGCTCCTCCAAGGAAGCGCCAGACGGGCCGGCCGGCCTCGCATAGCACGACGGCGGAATGGAGGCTATGTGTTGCACCGCGCAGGGCAAGGAGTTGCGCACGGGCGGCCTCGGCAGTTGCGGGCTTGGACCAGGCCCGACCCTGAAATTCCAGCACCTGATCGGCACCGATGACGATCGAGCCCGGATGGCGTTCGGCGACTTTGCGGGCCTTCTGTTCGGCAAGGACATCCGCGATGTCGCGCGGCGTCGCGCCCTCGACCTCGAGAGAGGCGCGTACGGCCTCTTCATCAACGCGGGGCGCGAGGGATCGAAAGGCAATGCCAGCACGGGTGAGGAGCGCGACCCGCGTGGCGGAGGTCGAAGCCAGAATGATGTCGGGGGTCGCGGAAGTCATGTGGACAATCTTGATATGTTCCATTGCGCCGGACAAGGCGCAGACTGCGCGAAACCGCCACACGCGTGAGGGGTGTCGTTTGCCAAGACTGATCTCGGCCGGTTGTCCACCTGGGCAAGACATTGGACGGAGGCCTGTGGGAGAAAGAGTTCTGCACAGGGTGTGGAGAGACAAGATGTCCGGGTCAAGGGTGTAAGATACTGATACACAACAAGAAATTAAAGATATTCTTGATCCGGAGAAACTTGGCCTGGTTGCTCCACAGATCGCATCCTGTGAAGAGAGCAACGGACAAGTTGCATGATCCAGATATGCAGGGCACCTACTGCATCAATCTTATCTCTATAAATCTTACTCAAGAAGAAGGCACGGACGATGAACCTGCTGGTGGACCTCTTCCCCTGGATCAAGTCGTTTCATGTCATCGCAGTTATCGCGTGGATGGCGGGCCTTTTCTATTTGCCGCGACTGTTCGTCTACCACGCCGAGGCGGTGACAGCCGGCGGAGAGACGGATCAGCTGTTCCAGACGATGGAGCGGAAGCTTTACCGTCTGATCATGGTCCCTTCCATGATCGTGACCTGGGTGCTTGGCCTTTGCCTCGTCGCTGTTCCGGGGGTGGTGGACTGGGGGTTCGCTTGGCCGTGGGTCAAAGCGGGATCGGTCATTGCGATGACTGCCTTCCATGTCTGGCTCGGGACGCGGGGGGCGGATTTCGCCTTGGGCAGGAACACACTGACGGGACGGCGATACCGCCTTATGAACGAGGTGCCGACGCTTCTGCTGGTTGCCATCGTTGTTGCGGTGATCGTGAAGTTCTGATGCGTTGACTCCGGGGGTGTCGCGGAATATGACCCGCGATGCATGCCGTCCGGCGTTTGCATTTTCCCCGTTCGATGATGGCCTGCCGATACGGCCTGTCGACTTTCGAGTTTTCCCCATGACAGAAGAACGCCTTAACCTTTCCGATCTGAAGGCCAAGACGCCTGCCGATCTTCTGGCGATGGCCGAGGAATGGGAGATAGAGAACGCTCCGTCCATGCGTAAGGGCGAGATGATGTTCTCGATCCTCAAGGAGCATGCGGAAGAGGGTTGGGAGATCGGCGGCGACGGCGTTCTCGAAGTTTTGCAGGACGGGTTCGGGTTCCTGAGGTCAAAAGAGGCGAATTATCTGCCGGGGCCGGATGATATCTACGTCTCACCCGAGATCCTGCGGATTTTCTCACTCAGGACTGGAGACACCGTCGAGGGTGTCATCCAGGCCCCGCGCGACACGGAACGCTACTTTTCGATGACGAAGGTCACGCGGATCAATTTTGACGATCCAGAGAAGGCGAAGCACAAGGTTCACTTCGACAATCTCACACCCCTTTATCCGGACGAAAGGTTCAAGATGGAGGTCGAGGACCCGACGATCCGGGACCGTTCGGCACGGATCATCGACCTCGTCTCGCCCATCGGGAAAGGCCAGCGCGGACTGATCGTCGCCCCGCCGCGGACCGGCAAGACCGTCTTGCTGCAAAACATCGCCCATTCGATCGCGACCAATCATCCCGAGTGTTATCTGATCGTCCTTCTCATCGACGAACGCCCGGAAGAAGTTACGGACATGCAGCGTTCGGTGCGGGGCGAAGTTGTCTCGTCGACCTTCGATGAGCCTGCGACACGTCACGTTGCGGTCGCCGAAATGGTTATCGAGAAGGCGAAGCGGCTTGTCGAGCATAAGCGGGACGTCGTGATTCTTCTCGATTCGATTACCCGTCTGGGGCGCGCCTTCAATACCGTCGTGCCGTCGTCCGGCAAGGTTCTGACAGGCGGTGTAGACGCCAACGCGCTTCAGCGGCCCAAGCGGTTCTTCGGCGCTGCGAGAAACATCGAGGAAGGCGGGTCGCTGACCATCATCGCGACGGCGCTGATCGATACAGGCAGCCGCATGGACGAGGTGATCTTCGAGGAGTTCAAGGGCACCGGCAACTCAGAGATCGTGCTCGACCGCAAGGTTGCCGACAAGCGCGTCTTCCCTGCGATGGATATTCTGAAGTCCGGCACCCGCAAGGAAGAGCTTCTGGTCGAAAAGAGCGATCTGCAGAAAACCTATGTCCTTCGGCGTATCTTGAACCCGATGGGAACGACGGACGCGATCGAGTTCCTGATTGGCAAGCTTAAGCAGACCAAGTCGAACGCAGAGTTCTTCGACTCGATGAATACCTGAGCATCGACGTGTCATGGAAACGATTTTCGCCTTGGCCAGCGCGCGTGGGAAAGCCGGGGTATCTGTCATCCGGCTGTCTGGCCCAGCTTCTCATGCGACTGTCGCTCGGCTAGCGGGGGACGTTCCGCCTGCGCGGAAGGCGTCCCTTCGGCGGTTGGTGTGGAATGGCGATCTGATCGATGAGGCACTGGTCCTGGTTTTTGATAGCGGTGCCAGCTTTACCGGCGAGGCGTCGGCGGAGTTTCAGGTTCATGGCAGCATTGCTGTCGTGTCGGCCTTGATCGATGCGCTGGGAAGCCAGCCCGGCCTGCGGCCGGCGGAACCGGGAGAGTTCACCCGCCGGGCATTTCTCAACGGCCGGCTTGACCTGACGCAGGTGGAAGCTTTGGCCGATCTAATCGACGCCGAGACGGAGCAGCAGAGACGCTTCGCGATGGACCTGCTTGGCGGTTCGATTGGCCGTCGCGTTGATGGCTGGCGGGCGGCGCTTCTGGGGTCGATGGCCGCCATCGAGGCTACGATCGACTTCGCGGACGAGAATGTGCCCGAGGATCTGTCGGCAGCGCTCGACCAAATCCGACTGGTGAGTTCTGAGTTGCAGGCGGAACTTGCGGGGGCTGGGGTTGCGGAGAGGATCAGGGACGGCTTCGAGATTGCACTGATCGGCAGACCGAATGTCGGAAAATCTAGTCTCATCAATGTCCTTACCGGAAGGGACGTCGCCCTGACATCCGATGTCGCTGGTACGACGCGCGACGTGATAGAAGTGCGGATGGAACTCGCCGGTTTGCCGGTTACACTACTTGATACGGCCGGTCTTCGCGACTCGGATGATCTGATCGAACAGATGGGTGTCGAGCGCGCCCGGAAGCGGGCCGAGATGGCGGACTTGCGGGTCTTTCTGGTAGACGACGAAGGCCTACCGGAGGGGCTTGTGCCGCGGGAGGATGATCTAGTGGTAGAGGCTCGGACGGACGAG
>JANPJD010000147.1:0-3845 GCA_031425325.1 Rhodobacterales bacterium
ATGATCAGACCGCCCTTGGTCTTGTCTTCGCCTTCGATGCGACGGACCAGCACGCGGTCATGCAGCGGTTTGAATGCCATCTGAGAACACTCCCTTAGGTTCCAGGTTGAACTGATGTTGGCACTCACTAGGGGCGAGTGCCAATGGAGGGGTATCTAGGGAAGCCCGCCGCCGCTGTCAACCTCGAGGCTTCCGCATTAGCCGTCTGCATGGCACTCTACGGCGATACCCGCCTGTCCCGGAGATGACCCCCGTGCTTGTCCGCCTTGCCTGTTTTTGCCTCGCCCTGTTGGGTGCGAGTCCCGCCCTTGCGCTTTGCGAGGGGCGCAACCAGATCGAGGTGCTGGCGCCCGAGGCACGGGCGGAACTGGTCGCGCGCGTCGCCGCCGCCCCCTTTGCCCAAGGCAACCACTGGCGCGCCACGCGCGGCGACGAGACGGTCACGCTGATCGGCACCTATCATCTGCCGGATCCCCGCTTCGATGAGGTGATGCAGACGCTCGAGCCCGCACTGGCCGGGGCCACCACCCTTCTGGTCGAGGCCGGGCCGATGGAGCAGGCCGAGCTTCAGGCGGCCATCTCGCGCGATCCGTCGCTCGTCTTCGTCATGGACGGTCCGACGCTGCCCGAGGTGCTGGATGCCGCCACCTGGGATCGCCTCAAGGCTGCGCTGTTCGCGCGGGGCGTGCCGCCCTTCCTCGGCGCAAAGATGCAGCCGGCCTATCTGGCGATGCTGCTGGGCTTGCCCGCCTGTGCGGCCGAAACCGTAGCGTCGGGCGAGCCGGGCCTTGACCAGCGCCTGATCATCCGGGCCGAGGCGATCGGCCTTCCGGTGCGCGCGCTGGAGCCCTACGACACCGTGTTCGGCATATTTGCAGGACTTAGCGCAGAGCAGCAGCGGGAGATGCTGGTGATGTCACTCGCCTTGGAAGGCCAGAGCGAGGACGCCTTCGCAACCATGCAAGAAAGCTACTTCGCCGAGGACAGTCGGATGATCTGGGAGTATTCGCGCCTGCTGACGCTCGAGACGCCCGGTATGGACCCCGCACGGGTCGAGGCGGATTTCGCCGCGATGGAAGCCGCGCTGATGACCGCACGCAACCGCGCCTGGATTCCGGTGATCGAGGCTGCGGCGGCCGAGGGTCCGGTGCTCGCGGCCTTCGGCGCGCTGCACCTGTCGGGCGAGAACGGGGTTCTTGCGCTGCTGGCAGAGCGCGGCTTCGCCCTGGAGCGGCATCCCTTCTGATCAGCACTCCACCGACGGCGGGACGGATCGCCCGCCTTGCGAAGCCAGATCGACGCCGCCGCTGTCGCAACCTCCGCGCCTGCGCCCTCGTGACATTGCCGCGCATCGAACCTATAAGCCGCGCCGACATTCCTTCGGCAGGCGCATCATGATCCAGGTTTTCGGCCACAAATCCCCCGACACCGACTCCACCGGCTCGCCCATCGTCTGGGCCTGGTATCTGACCGAGGTGCGCGGCACGCCCGCGACCCCCGTCTTACTGGGAGAGCCGAACACCGAGGCTGCCTTCGTGCTGTCGCACTGGGACCTGCCGAAGCCCGACATCATCGCGGATGTCGACCCCGGCGCGCAGGTCGTCATCGTCGACACCAACAACCCGCAGGAACTGCCGCCCTCGATCAACCAGGCCGAGATCCTTGGTATCATCGATCATCACATGCTGGTCGGCGGTCTCAAGACCACCTCGCCGATCGAGATCACCATCCGCCCGCTGGCCTGCACTGCAACCGTGATGCACGACCTGATGGGCTCTGACCTGGCCCGCGCGCCGCGCGGCGTGAAGGGTGCGATGCTGTCCTGCATCCTGTCCGACACGATGGAGTTCCGCAGCCCCACCACCACGCCGCACGACCGCGCCGTGGCCGAGGAGCTGGCGGTCGACCTCGGCGTCTCGATCCCGGCGCTTGCGGCCGAGATGTTCGCCGCCAAGTCGGACGTGTCGCGCTTTTCCGATGCCGACCTGCTGCGGATGGACAGCAAGGAATACGAGCTTCTCGGCAAGCAACTCCGCATCTCGGTGCTCGAGACAACGTCGCCCCGCGTGGTGCTGGACCGCAGGGACAGCCTGATGCGCTCTATGGTCGATGTCGCAGCCGAGGATGGCGCCGATCAGGTGCTGCTCTTCGTGATCGACATCCTGAACGAGGAAGCGACGCTCTTGGTGCCCAATGACTATGTAAAGTCGGTCGCCGAAGCCTCGTTCGGGGCGACTGTCACCGGCGACACGGTGGTCCTGCCGGGCATCATGAGCCGCAAGAAGCAGATCATTCCGATGCTGAAGATCTGAAAGGCGAAAAGGCCCGGTCGTGACCCAACTCATCCGCTCGCTGTCCGAAATATCGGCCTCGTACGACACGCTTTTCTGCGATCTCTGGGGTTGCCTGCATGACGGGCGGCGTCCCTTCCCCGAGGCGGTTGCGGCGCTTCAGGCCTTTCGCGCCGGCGGCGGCGTCGTGCTGTTGCTGACAAACGCGCCCCGGCCGAAGCCGAGCGTGATCGCGCAACTGGACAAGCTTGGCGTGCCACGCGACTGCTATGACGAGGTCGTAAGTTCGGGCGACGCCGCGCAATACGCGCTCTTGACCGGGGCGGTCGGACGGCGAGTGCATCACGTCGGGCCGGAAAAGGACCTGACCTTCTTTACCGAGGTCGCGGACGATCTGCGGGCGGCGACCGCCGCCGAGCCCCCCGTGACGTTGGTGCCGCTGACCGAGGCCGAAGGGCTTGTCGTGACGGGCCTCGTGGACGACCAGACCGAGACCCCCGACGACTACCGCGCGACCCTGCTTTACGCCAAGACGAACCGCCTGCCGCTGCTCTGCGCCAACCCGGACATCATCGTGGATTTCGGGAACACTCGGCTCTGGTGCGCCGGTGCCATCGCCGAGGCCTATGATGCGATGGGCGGGCAGAGCCTTTACTTCGGCAAGCCGCATCCGCCGATCTACGACCTTGCGCGGCGCAGGCTGGCCGCTCTTCCGCGCGCTGCAGCCGAGCCGAGGGTGCTTTGCATCGGCGACGGCATCGCGACCGATGTGCAGGGCGCTGCGGGCGAAGGGCTGGACGCGCTTTTCGTGACCGGCGGCATCGCCGCGCACGAATTCGGGCAGGACCCACTGTCGCCGGACCCCGCGCGTCTGATCGCCTGGCTCGAGGCACAGCAGATGTCGCCCGCCTACGCCATTGCCCGCCTGGGCTAGACGGAAGGATATTTCCTCCCGAGGCGACTCGACGAATTATTGTTGCGCGACGGATTGCCATGCTAATCCGGTCGCGCTACTGTGTGTTCTGGTTCAGTACGGGACAGGCAGGATGCTCGACAACATGCCACGCGGCACGATCTGCATCGAGGATCTCGAGATCGGCATGTCGCGCCATCTTCGCAAGACGGTCAGCGATCGCGATATCGAGCTGTTCGCCGAGGTTTCGACCGACCGTAATCCCGTGCATCTCGACGACGATTATGCCCGCGACACGATCTTTCAGGGCCGGATCGCGCATGGCATGCTGACCGCAGGCCTGATCTCGGCCGTCATCGGAGAGCAGTTGCCAGGCCACGGTACGGTCTATCTCGGGCAAAGCCTGAAGTTCATGGCCCCTGTCCGTCCCGGCGACTCGGTGCTGGCAGAGGTCACCGTCACGGCGATCGACCACGCGCGGCGCCGTGTCACCCTTGAAACCCGTTGCGCCGTCGGCGATACCGTTGTGCTGAAAGGCGAGGCGCTGGTCCTGGCGCCAAGCCGCAAGTTCGACTGACGGGGATCGCCCCCGGCGACGGGGAAAGATGCGGGTTCACCACGACTGGAAAGGGCTCGACCCG
>JANPJD010000148.1:0-6427 GCA_031425325.1 Rhodobacterales bacterium
TCGGTAAACGGGGCCGACGAAGGCGGAGAGGGTGCATGGCGATCGATATCGACACGGCGCGAAAGGTCGCGAAACTGGCCCGCATCCGGGTGGAGGAGGGCGACCTGCCGGCCCTCGCGGGCGAGTTGTCGGGCATCCTCGGCTTCATGGAGCAGTTGGGCGAGGTCGATGTCGCAGGCGTCGAGCCGATGGTCAGCGTGACGCCGATGCGCCTTGCCCGGCGGGCGGATGTGGTGACCGATGGCGGCATGCAGGCGCAGGTCCTGGCCAATGCGCCCGATGCGCGCGAGGGGTTCTTCGCCGTTCCGAAGGTGGTGGAATGAGCGGCGCGAACGGCCTGACGATTGCGGCGGCGCGCGACGCGCTGCGCGCGGGCGAGGTCTCGGCGGTCGACCTGACGATGGCCTGCCTGACGGCGATGGACGCAAGCGATGCGCTGAACGCCTTTGTTCATCGTACGCCCGAGATCGCGCTGGCGCAGGCGCGCGCTGCCGATGCGCGGCTGGGGGCTGGGGAGGCGCCCGATCTTTGCGGTATTCCGCTGGGCATCAAGGACCTGTTCTGTACCAAAGGCGTACCGAGCCAGGCGGGGTCGAACATCCTGCGGGGCTTCCGGCCGGAATACGAATCGACCGTGACGGCGCAGTTGTTTGGGCAGGGCGCCGTGATGCTCGGCAAGCTGAACATGGACGAATTCGCGATGGGATCGTCGAACGAGACGTCGTGTTACGGGCCTGCGGTGAACCCCTGGAAGGTCGACGCACGCAGCCTGACGCCCGGCGGCTCGTCGGGCGGCTCGGCGGCGGCGGTGGCGGCGGACCTGTGCCTTGGGGCCACGGGCACCGACACCGGCGGCTCGATCCGTCAGCCCGCCGCGTTTACCGGCATCGTCGGGATCAAGCCGACCTATGGCCGGGTCAGCCGCTGGGGGATCGTGGCCTTCGCCTCGTCGCTGGATCAGGCGGGGCCGATGACGAAATCGGTGCGCGATGCCGCGATCCTGCTGGGGGGCATGGCCGGGCACGACCCGAAGGATTCGACCAGCGCAGACCGCGCCGTCCCCGACTTCGAGGCGGCACTGACCGGCGACATCCGGGGCAAGACCATCGGCATCCCGCGCGAATACCGGATGGAGGGCATGCCCCCCGAGATCGAGCGGCTCTGGGCCGACGGGACCGCCATGCTGCGCGACGCAGGCGCCCGGATCGTGGACATCTCGCTGCCCCACACGAAATACGCGCTGCCCGCCTATTACGTCATCGCGCCTGCAGAGGCATCGAGCAATCTCGCGCGCTATGACGGCGTGCGCTATGGCCACCGCGCCACGCTGGCGCAGGGCGACGGCATCACCGAGATGTACGAAAAGACGCGCGCCGAGGGCTTCGGCAAGGAGGTTCAGCGGCGTGTGATGATCGGAACCTATGTGCTGTCGGCGGGCTTCTACGACGCCTATTACAACCGCGCCCGCAAGGTCCGCGCGCTGATCAAGCGCGACTTCGAGGCGGTGTTCGCGGACGGCATCGACGCGATCCTGACGCCGGCGACGCCTTCGGCGGCCTTCGGGCTGGGCGAGAAGGCAGATGCCGATCCGGTCGAGATGTACCTCAACGACGTGTTCACGGTGACGGTGAACCTTGCCGGGTTGCCGGGCGTGGCGGTGCCTGTCGGGCTTGACGCGCAGGGCCTGCCGCTGGGGTTGCAACTGATCGGGCGGCCGTGGGAGGAGGGTGACCTTCTCAATCACGCCTACGTGCTGGAGCGTGCGGCGGGGTTTGTGGCCAAGCCCGAAAAATGGTGGTAAGGCCCGCGATCTGCGAAGGGTTCGGGGAATGGCAATGCGTGTGGCGGTGATCGGTCTGGCGGTGCTGGGGCTTGCGGGCTGCGCGCCCGAGTTCCCCGAGTCCGGGCCGGGCTTCTCGGACTATCAGTCCTATGCGGCCGAGCGCGAGGCGCAACTGAGCGGCGCACCCGTGGCGGGGGCCGTGCCGCCGCAGGGCTTCGATCCGGCCCGCGTCGGGGCGGCGATCGACGCGGCCGATGGTCGGACGGTGGCCGTGCCTTCCGCGGGCGTTGCGCCGGTGCAGCCGGGCGGTGCCTATGGCGCCCTCGTCGGCGGGACCGTGCCGCCGGCCGGTGGCTTTGGCGCGACGAGTGCCGCGCCGCTTTCCGATGCCGAACTCTTCGACCCGAACCGTCCGCGCGGCGATGCGCCCGCGACCATTGTTGCAACCACATCCGAGATGATCGGATCGAGTGGTGCGATCTCGGACGAACAGGATTTCAATGCCGTCTCGGCCCGCGAAACGATCGAGAGCGACGCCGAGCGCATCGCGCGCAACCGGGCGAACTATCAGATCGTGCAGCCGACCGCCTTGCCAGAGCGTGACGGCGATACCGGGCCGAACATCGTGGAATATGCGATCAGCACCACGAACGCCGTCGGCGAGCCGATCCACCGGCGCTCCGGCATCCGCCTGACCTCGCCCGAGTCGGCCTGTGCGCGCTACCGCTCGCCCGACCTAGCACAGAAGGCGTTCCTCGACTCGGGCGGCCCGCAGCGCGATCCAAAGGGGCTCGACCCGGACGGTGACGGCTTTGCCTGCAAGTGGGACCCGCGCCCGTTCCGCACCGCGCTGCAATAGGCCGATGCCCGGCCTGACCCATCCCTCGCCCAATTTTGGCGAGCGGCGGGGGGGCGAGCGGCCCGATCTGATCGTGCTGCACTACACCGGCATGGAAAGCTGCTCCGTGGCCCTGGATCGGCTGTGCGAGCCGGCGGCTGAAGTGTCGGCGCATTACCTGATCACCGAGAAGGGCGAGGTCCTGTCGCTTGTCGACGAGGCGCAGCGCGCCTGGCACGCCGGGGCGGGCGCCTGGGGCGGGGTCACCGACGTGAACTCGGCTTCGATCGGGATCGAGCTTGCCAATCCGGGTGACTCCCCTTTCGCCGCCCCACAGATGCGCGCACTCGGGCGACTTCTGGTCGATGTCATGGCGCGCTGGTCCATCCCGCCCGAGCGGGTGATTGCCCATTCGGACATGGCCCCGGCGCGCAAGCGCGATCCGGGGCCGCGCTTTGACTGGCGGGGGCTGGCGCTGGAGGGGCTGTCGGTCTGGCCTGCACGACACGAGGCCGACCCGGCGGGGTTCCGCGCCTCGGCCCGGGCGTTCGGCTGGCCGGATGTGCCGGACGAGGTGCTGCTGGGCGCGTTGCGGCTGCGGTTTCGCCCCTGGGCGCAAGGGCCGCTCGATGCGGTCGATGCGGGCATCGCCGCCGACCTTGCGGCGCGCTTTCCCGTTGACGGGCGCGGGGGCGCTGCGTAAGCGGGCCCTTGCGCGGATGGCCGGACGGCCGCGAACGGGGGCAACCCCGTCCGAGGAAAGTCCGGGCTCCATGAAGCAAGGGTGCCGGGTAACGCCCGGCCGGGGCAACCCGAGGGAAAGCGCCACAGAGAAGAGTCTGCCCCGCCAGACTGGCAACAGTTTCGGGGTGATGGTGAAACGGTGGGGTAAGAGCCCACCGCGGACCGGGCAACCGGGACGGCACGGCAAGCCCCACCCGGAGCAATGCCGAATAGGGGCCTCGCGTGGGTTTCCGGCAACGGGGACGCACAGGGACGCTTCAGCCCGGAGGCCCGGGTTGGCAGCTTGAGCCCGCCGGTAACGGCGGGCCGAGAGGAATGGTCGTCGAAGGGGTGCAAGCCCCGGAACAGAACCCGGCTTACAGGCCATCCGCGCATCTTCCGCCTGTTGAAAGGAGCCGCCCCCGAAGCGGGGGCGGCACGCCTTTCGTCTCGGTCACGTGCCAAGGGGCACGCGCCCTCGGGCATGCGCTCCGCGCGGGGGTATTTGGGCCGAGGCGAAGCCTCGGGGGCGGGGCTCTTTCGCTGTTGACACGGCAGGACCTGCGGGTAAAAGGCGGGCTTCAAGGATTTCACCGGACGGCCTGTCGTGGCCCTCGGGCTGCTGGAGTGACGCGCATGGCGAAACCGACGACGATCAAGATCCGCCTGAACTCGACCGCAGGCACCGGGCATTTCTATGTAACCAAGAAGAACGCCCGCACGATGACCGAGAAGATGAGCGTGCGGAAGTACGACCCGGTCAAGCGCGAGCATGTCGAATACAAGGAAGGCAAGATCAAGTAGGATCTGCCTGTCCGAGGGTGCAGGGGCCGTCCCGGTTGGGGCGGCCTTTTCGTTTTGCACGCGTCCCTCCGCAGGTGGCCCGCCCGCGAGGTCATCGACAGGCGCAAGGCGGCCTTCTATCGTGACGGTGCATCCGGGGCCGGGGGACAGCCCGTCGCTTCCCGGTCGGCAACCGGAGGGACGCATGCTGCCTGCGATCGACGCGCATCACCATTTCTGGGACCCCGCGACAGGGGATTATCCCTGGATGACAGGCGCGGGCATGCCTCTTGCGCGCGTCTTCGCGCCCGACGACCTGCGCCCGCTTCTCGGCCCGGCGGGTGTGGAGCGCACGATCCTGGTGCAGACCTGGGCGAGCCTCGACGAGTCGCAGGCCTTCCTTGCGCTGGCCGAGGCGACCGACTTCATCGCGGGTGTCGTGGCCTGGGTCGACCTGACCGATCCGGATGTGGGCGATCAGATCGACGCGCTGGTGGCGGGGCCGGGCGGGCGCTGGCTGGTCGGCATCCGCCATCTTGTGCATGACGAGCCCGATCCGCGCTGGCTGTGCCGCGCGGACGTGCGGCGTGGTCTGGCCGAGGTTGCACGGCGCGGCCTTGTCTACGACCTTTTGCTGCGCCCGCGCGAGATGCCCGCCGCGCTTGAGACGGTGCGCGCGCTGCCGGGGCTGCGTTTCGTCATCGACCATATCGCGAAGCCCGAGATTGCCGCGCAGGGCTTCGAGCGCTGGGCACCGTTGCTGCGGCCCTTTGGTGCGGAGCCGCATGTGTGGTGCAAGCTGTCGGGCATGGTGACCGAGGCCGACTGGACCGACTGGACCGCCGCCGACATCGCGCCCTACATCGCCGAGGCGCTGCGCGTCTTCGGTCCGGCGCGCTGCCTTCTGGGCAGCGACTGGCCGGTCTGCCTGCTTGCAGCGGACTATGGGCGTGTCATCGGTCTTGTCCGCGACGCCATCGCGGCGCTGCCCGAGGCGGACCAGCGAGCGATCCTGTGGGACAGCGCGGCGCAGGTCTATCGGCTGGCCGAGGGCCGTTTGTGAGCGGGCGAGGCCGCCCGTGACCGACACGGACCGCAGGCTGCTCTCCTCGCTCTTCGCGGCGGCGGTCGGGGCCGCAGATCCCGAGCGTGCGCTGGCCGCGCATCTGCCGGCGCGGCCAGCGGGGCGCACGGTGGTGATCGGCGCTGGAAAGGGCGCTGCCCAGCTTGCGGCGGCGCTGGAGCGTCTTTGGGACGGCCCGTTCGAAGGGGTCGTCGTCACGCGCTACGGTTATGGGTGCGCCACAAACCGCATCCGCGTGCTCGAGGCGGCGCATCCGGTGCCGGACGCGGCGGGGCTGCGGGCGTCGGCGGCGCTGTTCGCGGCGGTGGCGGGGCTCGGGGCAGACGATCTGGTGATCGCGCTGATCTGCGGCGGAGGTTCGGCGCTGCTGCCCTGTCCGCCCGGCGATCTGACGCTCGAGGACGAGGCGGACCTCAACCGGGCCCTGCTGGCCGCAGGCGCACCGATTTCGGTTATGAACGCGATCCGCAAGCAGGTTTCGGGGATCAAGGGCGGCAGGCTCGCCGCCGCCTGCGGCCCCGCGCGCGTGGTGACGCTGGTCGTCTCGGACGTGCCGGGCGACGATCCGGCGCAGGTGGCCTCAGGGCCGACCGTGCCTGATGCTGTGACGCGCGCGGAGGCCCGCGCGCTGGTCGCGGGCTGGCGGATCGCCCTGCCGCCCCGCATCGCGGACTGGCTTGCGGGCGAGGCGGGTGCGGCCCCGCTGCCCGGCGATCCGGTCTTTGCGCGCCACGAGGTGCGGGTCATCGCCTCGGCCCGCGTCTCGCTCGAGGCGGCGGTGCAGGCGGCGGGGGCGGCGGGCCTGCCAGCGGTGATCCTGTCGGATGCGATCGAGGGCGAATCGCGCGACGTGGGGCGCGTCCATGCGGCGATCGCGCGCGAGGTCGCGGCGCGGGGTCGGCCCTTTGCGCGGCCGGTCGTGATCCTCTCGGGGGGCGAGACCTCGGTCACCTTGCGCGCGCGGGGCAAGGGAGGGCGCAACAGCGAGTTCCTGCTGGCGCTTGCGATGGCCGCCGAGGGGGTGCCTTTTGCCGCGCTCGCTGCCGATACCGACGGGATCGACGGGTCCGAGGAAAATGCCGGCGCCTTTGCGACCGGCGAGACTGCGGAGCGCCTGCGGGCGGCGGGCCACGATCCCGCGGCCCATCTCGCGGGCAACGATGCCTACAGCGCCTTCGCCGCGCTGGGCGATCTGTTCGTTACCGGACCGACGGGG
>JANPJD010000149.1:0-21538 GCA_031425325.1 Rhodobacterales bacterium
GGCAAGGACGTGACGTCCGCCCCCATCGCCGGACGCGGCGTGTCGATGGTATTCCAGTCTTTCGCGCTTTATCCGCATCTGACGGTCTACGACAATTTCGCCTATCCCCTGCGCGAGGAAAAGGTCGCCCGTGCGGAGATCGACCAGCGGGTCAACGAGACTGCGGCAATGCTGAAGCTCACGCCGCGACTGCAGCGCAAGCCGAGCACTTTGTCGGGTGGTGAACAGCAGCGCGTTGCCTTGGGTCGGTCGCTGATCCGGCGGCCGAAGATCCTACTTCTGGACGAGCCGCTGACCAACCTCGACGCCAAGCTGCGCCATGACATGCGGGCCGAGCTGAAACGGCTGCACCGGCAGTTCGGGATGACCATCGTCTATGCGACGCCCGATGAGCTTGAGGCGCTTTCGATGGGCGAGGAGATCGCCGTGATGCGCGATGGTACCGTCGTGCAGCGCGGCACGCCCGACGAGATCTACGAGAGCCCCGTTGACACCTACGTCGCGGGCAAGATCGGCTCGCCGCACATGAACATCCTGCGCGCGACGCTGGGGCAAGAGGTCGACACGCTCGACACCCCGCTGGGTCGGTTCTCGGCCCCCCGCCGGATGCAGACGGGGCGTTCGGGCGATGCGGCCCTCGTGGGCATCCGGCCCAATGACATCCGGCCTGCGACCGGGGGTGAAACGGGTTTTGCGACCCGTGTTCATCTGGTCGAGCCTCTGGGCGACGTGACGGTCGTCTCGGTCGAGGCGGGCGGCGAGATGCTGCGAATGGTCCTGCCCGAAGCCGCAGCCCTCGCGATGCGGGTGGGCGACGCGCTGCCGATCGCCATCGATTCAAGCAAGTTCCACATCTTCCGCGCGACGGACGGCCGCGTCATGGCCTGAACATCGCGGTGAAGCAAACCGGTCAACCAAGGGAGGAAACCTGAGATGACAGTGATGAGGAGCATAAAGGGACTGGCAACGGCCGCAGGCTTTGCCGGAACCATGCTGGTAGGGGGTGCCGCGACGGTCGCCTCTGCCGAAGAGGTCGTGCTGACGATGGCGGTGCCGGACTGGCCACCGACGCGCATCATGAAGAAGTTCTTCGACGAGCAGTACAAGCCCGCCTCGGGCAATACGGTGAAGCTTGAAGTCGACTTCATCCCCTGGCCGGACTTCTACACCCGCGTCAACGCCTCGCTGACCTCGGGCGAACAGAAGTACAACTTCATCGTCTCGGACTCGCAGTGGCTGGGTGCCTTTGTCGAGGGCGGCTATTTCCGCCAGATCAACGACCTGCTGGAAGCCGACCCCGCGTTCATGGCGACCTTCAACGAGATCCATCCCAACCCGAAGAACGCCTACTCGACCTATCCGCACAAGTCCGAGAACTACTACGGCTTCCCGCAGTTTCCGGACGTGCTCGTGAACTTCGGCCGCGCCGACATCCTCTGCCACGAGGAAGAGCAGGCCAACTTCATGGCGAAGTACGGCAAGAAGCTGCCCTGCACGGGCGAAGAGCTTGATGCGATGACGTGGGACGATTTCCGCAACGTCGGAGAGTTCTTCCGTCGCGCCAAGGGCGAGATGCTGGCAGGCGCCCCGGCCGAAGACGACTTCTACGGAATCGCGTTCCAGGCCGGCAAGGGCTATGACTTCTCGTCGATGCAGATCAACGGCTTCATCTGGCAGATGGGCGGCGACATCTGGGACGAGACGCAGATCCCGACCGGTCAGGCCGAAGGTGTGGTGAACTCGCCCGAGGCGGTTGCAGCGCTTGAGAAGTATCTCAGCATGCTGGAATTCATGCCGCCTCTGGCCAAGACCGGCACCATGGACATCTTCAAGTCGGACGAGTTGTTCCGCGAAGGCAAGGTGGCCATGAACATCAACTGGATCGGTCTGGGCGAGGCATCGCTTGACCCGAACTCGTCCAAGGTGGCCGACAAGCTGGTGTTCGGCCAGATGCCTGGCACGATGGTCGATGGCGAGATGAAGCGCTATTCCAACATCGGTGGCCAGCCTTTCGTGCTGACAACCTGGACCACCGATCAGCAGATCACCGAAGCGGTCGAGTTCGTGAAGTGGTGGCTCTCGCCCGAGATCCAGCACCAGTTCGCGGCGGCTGGCGGCCAGTCGGCGATCAAGTCGGTCTACGAAGACCCGAAGTACGTGACCTACCGTCCGTGGAACCGCGCTTGGGCTCCGCAGCTCGACTGGCAGAAGGACGTGTGGCACGTGCCCCAGTTCTTCGAGCTTCTGACCCAGCAGCAGGACCAGTTCGACCTTGCCATCACCGGCAAGCAGGACGCCAAGACCACACTGGATAACATCGCGGCCTTCCAGCAGGACGTGCTGACCCAGGCTGGCCTGATCCAGTAGCGGCTGCACAACGCCCATATCCCTGCGGAGCGCGGGACCTCATCCCGCGCTCCGTTTTGTCCGAACTCAGGTACAAGACTTCAGCATGACCGCAGCCAAACTGCCCGCGCCCGGCCTGTTCACCCCGGTGCCTCACAACTGGAAACTGGCGATCGTCCTGGGCCTTGCCGTCTCCGTCCTCGCCGTATCGACGCTTCCGGCCTCGACCTCGTTCTGGGTCGTGGGGGCCATGACTGCGATGGTCGCGGTGGCGCTGGTCGTGAACGCCTTCCGCCGCGAGTATTACGGCGGCCTGCTCGTGACGCCCGCGATCGCGGTCCTGTTCGTGATGAACATCTTCCCGCTTCTGTGGTCGCTCGGCCTGTCGTTCTATGCCTATCAGTCGAACCAGCAGTCGATCCGGTTCGTCGGGCTGAACAACTACATCCGGGTGCTGACCAACGATCTGGCGGCTGAGGCGAACTGGAAGGCACTGGTCAACACCGGCATGTTCGTGGTGCTGACCGTCTCGGCCCAGATGGTAATCGGCTTCCTTCTGGCGATGATGTTCGCCAAGCAGTTTCCGCTTCGCAAGTACCTGCTCATCCTGGTGCTGACGCCGATGATGTTGTCGGTCGTGGCTGCGGGGGTGTTCTTCACCTACTACTACGACCCCACCTTCGGCATCCTCAGCTACGTCATGCAAAGCATCACGGGCGAGCAGTACATCCTGATGGACAGCAAGGCCGGGGCGGTCGCAGGCATTGTCTTTGCCGATGCGTGGATGTGGTCGCCTTTCGTCATGCTGCTGGTGCTCGCAGGGCTCGTGTCTGTGCCGAAGTATCTCTACGAGGCGGCGGCGGTCGACCGGGTGTCTGCCTGGCGGCGGTTCTGGACGATCACCTTCCCCTATATTCGCGGCCTTCTGATGCTGGCGCTGCTGTTCCGCACCATCGAGGCGTTCAAGCTTGCGGATCTCGTGATCCTGCTGACCAAGGGCGGCAACGACACGATGACGATCTCGTATCACCTGATCCGCATCGCCAACGAGCAGAACAAGTCAAGCGAGGGTGCGGCGATCTCGTACCTCATGCTCTTCATCGTGATCGTGCTGACCAACCTTTACCTCTACATCGCCAATCGGCGCGCGCAGGGAACCTGAGCCATGAGCGACACAGTCTCGATCTTCGAACGGCTGGGGTTCCGTCGCGCGAGTGGCGTTGGCGAAGCGGGCTGGGGCCAGACGCTCTTTGTCGCCGTGGTCGCCTTCATCTACTTCCTGCCGGTCCTCTTCATCATCTTCACGGCGATCAAGCCGCAGGAGCTTGCCCTGTCGGTGCCGCCCACCTTGTCGCCGACCTCTTTCTTCGGGCTGATCCCCGAGCAGTACGTCTTCACACCCACGCTCGAGAACTTCGGTTCGGTGTTCGAGAGGTCGATGACCGTGGGCGGCGCGCCTGAATCGACCGGGTTCGACCGCTACTTCTTCAACTCGATCTTCATCTCGTCGGTGTCGGTGCTGCTGGCGCTGGTGATCGGAACGCTCGCGGCCTTCGGTTTCTCGCGCTTTCCGCTGGCGGGGAACGACACCTACCTTTTCATCATCCTGACGACACGGATGCTGCCCGCGATCGTGGTCATCATTCCCGTCATCCTGATGTTCCGGGCGGCGGGCCTGTCGGGGTCCTACATCGGCATCATCCTGCTCTACACGGCCTTCAACCTCGCCTTCACGATCTGGATGATGAAAAGCTTCTTCGACGAGCTGTCGCTCGACGTCGAGGATGCTGCCCGCATCGACGGCTCGTCCGGTATCAAGGTGTTCTTCAAGATCAGCCTGCCGCAGGTCGTGGCGGGCCTTGCCGCAACCTTCGTCTTCGGTCTGATCCTGACCTGGAACGAGTTCCTCTTTGCCCTGCTGCTGACCGGCACCGATACGCGCACCGTGCCCGTCGCCATGAACCAGGCCGTCTCGTCCGGGGGACGCGGCACCGACTGGACGCTTCTGGCGGCCATCGAGACGCTGTTCCTGATCCCCGTTTTCCTCGTCACCTTCTTCCTGCAGGATCACCTGCTGCGGGGCGTGACCTTTGGCACCGTGAAACGCTGACATGTCGACGATCGAAATCAAGAAAGTGACCAAGCGGTTCGGCGAGTTCGTCGCCGTCCGCGATGCAGACCTGTCGGTCGGACCCGGCGAGGTGCTGTGCCTTCTGGGTCCGTCGGGCTGCGGCAAGACGACGACCCTGCGGATGATCGCAGGGCTCGAGCGGGCGACCTCGGGCGATGTGGTCATCGCGGGTCAGCGCATGAACGAGCTGCCGCCCGAAAAGCGCAACATCGCGATGGTCTTCCAGTTCTACGCGCTCTACCCCGCGCTGACGGTTGGCCAGAACATCGCGATGCCGCTGCACCATGAGAAGCTGTCGAAGGCCGACATGGACGCGCGGGTCACGAAGGTCGCCCGCATCATGCACCTGACCGATGTGCTCGACCGGATGCCCGGCCAGATCTCTGAAGGCGAGAAGCAGCGTCTGGCCGTCGCACGGGCCATCGTGCGCGATCCGAACTGCTTCCTGTTCGACGAGCCGCTGTCGCGCCTCGATGTCGAGTTGCGCCATTCCATGCGCGGACAGATCAAGGAGGTCCTTCAGGGCCTCTCGAAGGCCACCGTGATCGTGACGCATGACCAGCTCGAGGCGCTGACCATGGCCGACCGCATCGCAATCATGCGCGACGGGCGGATCGAACAGGTCGGCAGCCCGCACGAGGTCTTCGCCAAGCCTGCGAACGTCTTCGTGGCGAGCTTCATCGGCACACCGCAGATGAACCTGCTCGAGGCCGAACTGATCCGCGTCGAGGGGCAACAGGCGACCGTGAACCTGAACGGATCAGAGCTTGTCGTGCAGTCCGATCCGGCGGTGTCGGGGATGCGCCCGTCGCAGGTGACGCTTGGCGTGCGGCCCCGCGCCTTCTCGGCGATGCAGGAAGCGAGCGCGCGCACGATCAGTGCTTCTGCCGAGTTGATCGAGCCGATGGGGGCCGAGACGCTGATCCATGCCCGCACCGGCAATGGTGGCGAGATCCGGGTCGTCGTCCCGCGCGAGCGCAGGGTCAAGGTCGGAGAGGCGCTTCACCTTTTGCCCGAAGCGGGGCAGGTCCATGTCTTTGCCGAGGATGGAAAGGCGGTGCGCGCATGAGTGATGGCAAGCCAGAGGGAATGACGCCCGCCGGTGCGTTGCGCCTTGAATATGCGGTGATCGGTCTTGGCATCTTTGCGCTCGTGCTGATCTTCCAGCCCTTCAGCATCACGCTTTTCGCGATTGGCAGCGCACTTGTCGTCATCGCGGGGCTGGTTAACAACGTTCTGCCGATGGCCCGGCCGGGCGTTCCGGCCCGCAAGGTCCTGTGGGTCGCGATCATCGTGGCAATGGTCTTCTGTATCGTCCTTCTGATCGCGATCGCGGCCGCGCATGTTTACGGCGTGGCCTTCCTCGCCCCGCCGAACCCGGAAACCACGGCGGGCAAGGTACAACTCGCCACGCCGCCCTTCTGGCGCCAGCCACTGGTCTGGGGCATCGCTGTGGCGGCGGCGGTCTTTGCCGTCCTCCTCTCGGTCATCAAGAAGAATGGCTCCTGACATGCGGCACGACGTTTCGGTGATCGGGCTTTATATCCTCGATGTGCTGGGCAGGCCCGTGGTCCGCATCCCCGACCGCGGCAATGTCGAGTTCATCGACGAGATCCGCCTGACCGTGGCCGGAACGGCGGGCGGCACGGTGGTCGACACGGCGAAGCTTGGCCTGAAAAGCCTTGCGGTCGGTGCGGTCGGCGATGACGAGAAGGCCGACTGGGTGCTGATGACCCTGCAAAAACACGGCGTCGACATCTCGTCGATGCAGCGTCTTGCGGGGGTTCCCACTTCGGCCACGATCCTGAACGTCAGGCCGAACGGCGACCGGCCCGCGCTGCACATGCGGGGCGCGTCCGACCATTTCGACGTGCCGCCCGCGATGTATGACGCGGTGTTCGACGCGCCCATCGTCCATCTGGGCGGCACCGGTCTTTTGCGAAAGCTGGACGGCCCGGCCTCGGTAACGCTGCTGCGCGAAGCCAAGGCGCGCGGGCGGATCGTGACCTTCGATCTGATCGCGGCCAACGCCGAGACGGCGGCCGTCGTGCTGCCGCTGCTGCCCTATATCGACTACTTCATGCCCTCGATCGAAGAGGCGCGCGAGATGTCGGGGCAGTCGACGCCCGAGGATTGCGCGCGCTTCTACCTCGATCAGGGGGCGCAGGCCTGTGTCTTCACCCTGGGGGCCGAGGGCGCGTTCTATGCCCACAGTGACGGCACGCGGATGGTCTCGCCCGCCTACGAGATCGAGGTGGTGGACACGACCGGATGCGGTGATGCCTTCGACGCAGGCTTCATCACCGCGCTGCACCACAAGATGGATGTCGAGACCGGCTTGCGCTTCGCGCAGGCGGCGGCGGGCCTCGTTGCGTCAGGGCTTGGGTCGGATGCTGGGATCGTCTCGTTCGACGGGACGATGGAGACGATGCGAAAGTGGAAGATCAAGGCAGGTCACTGACCGGCCGGGGCGGGAGGCAGAACATCATGGAACGCATGGGGCAGGTGATCCGGCTTCGGCCCGAGGTGATCGCCGAATACAAGCGCATCCATGCCGACGTCTGGCCCGAGGTGCTGGCGGCTATCGCCGACAGCAACATCCGCAACTACACGATCTTCCTCAAGGAACCCGAAAACCTGCTGTTCGCGTATTGGGAGTATCACGGCACAGACTTCGCCGCCGATCTGGCGAAGATGGCCCTCGTTCCGCGGATGCGCGACTGGTGGGTCATCACCGACCCCATGCAGGTGCCGTTTGAGACGCGGCGACCCGGCGAATGGTGGGCGCGGATGGAAGACGTCTTCCACACCGACTGACGCGCCGCCCAGCCGGGGCGACGATCACCCCGCCCTCGACCAACCTTCCTGCATGTTGCGGATGCCAAGGCGGTAGACCTCTTCCGCGCTTGGCGCGAAATCGCGCCACACACGGGTCGCCGCCGCCAGCGCGGGCATGGCCCGACCGAAGGCCTCGATGGTCAGCCATCCGTCATAGCCCGAGGCCCGCAGCGCGTCATAGGTGGCCTGCCAGGGAACATGCCCCTTGCCCGGCGTGCCCCGGTCGTTCTCGGAAATGTGCACATGCACCATGTGCGGCCGGATCGTCGTGATGGCGCCGACCGGGTCCTTTTCCTCGATATTGGCGTGGAACGTGTCGTACATCGCCTTGACCTGCGGGTGGTCCACCTCGGTCAGATAGTCGGCCAGTTGCTCCATCGTGTTCAGGAAGTAGCATTCGAACCGGTTCAGCGCCTCGAGCGCGAAGGTGATCCCCTTGCCCGCCGCATGATCGCCGACCTGCCGGTGAAAGGCTATCGCCCGCGCGCGCTCTGCCGCCGTGCCCGGCTCGCCCGAGAACCAGCCAAGTTCCGAATGCATCGGCCCCGCAAGGATCGGCGCGCCAAGCGCCGCGCAGTTGTCGATGCACCAGCGCGCCCGGTCGACCGCTGCCGCCTGCTGGGCGGTGTCCTCGGACAAGGGGTTGCAGCCCGCGCCGAGCACGCTGACCACCGTGCGCCCCAGCCCGATCCGGTCGAGCAACTCGCCCAGTCGGGCATAATGATCGGCATCGCCCTCGAACATCGGGATCTCGACGCCGTCATAGCCGGTGTCTTTCAGCGCGCGCAGAAGCGGTTCGTGCTCGGGCGTGACATGGGGCGTCCAGAGCAGAAGGTTGAAGCCGAGTTTCATGCAGATTTCCTCCCCGCAGCAGGCTCAAGGCCAAACTTTCTCGCTGCCGTTGTCAATCACTGATATAACAGTGACGACAGAAATGGGTGGAGGACCCGATGAACAAGCCACACAACCCCGCCTCGGCGACCAATGCAGCACTCCAGCGCGCCCAGGCATTCATGGCACCCTCGCTCGTGCCGTCGATCTCGACCGAGCTTCTGGCCTCGGCGGACGGCGAGCTGAACCGCGAGTTGCATGACTTCCTGTTCGATCCGCCGTCGAACCCCACGCTGCTGCATGGCAAGAAGATCGCCATCTGCTGCACGAACGGCGTCGAAGAGGTCGAGATCACCGGCGCGATGAAGTGGCTGACCGAGCACGGCGCGGTCGTGCATGTGGTGTCTCCTCGCGTCGGCGAGTTCCACCCGACTCTCGGCCTGCGCTTTCCGCCCGTGACGAAGACCCATGTGCTCGCCGTCCGCCTGATGGAGAATGCGGGCTGGCTGCCCATCGACTGCTACATGGACGAGGCGCGCGTTGCCGATTACGACGCCTGCATCTATCCGGGCGGCTGCTGGAACCCCGACGCCCTGCGTGCCGACAAGGATGCCGTGCGCTTCGTTCAGGACATGCTCGCCTCGGGCAAACCGACCTGTGCGATCTGCCACGGACAATGGGTGATGGTCAGCGCGGGCATCCTCAAGGGCCGCAAGGCCACGGCTGTGTGGAACATCCACCCCGACCTCGCCAATGCAGGGGCCACCGTTCTGGACGAGCCGTGCGTCGTGGACGGCAACCTCATCACGGCACGGTTCCCCTATGACCTGCCGCGCATGGTGGCGGCCCTCGTCGCGCAGTTGGTGAAGTAAGCCGAAAGAACGCCGCGCGCCCGGGGTCGGCTGCGGGGCCGGGCAAGTCTTAGCTCGGGGTGGCAAGGCCGTGTCGGACTAGCGCAGCGTGTCGGGCCGGTCCTGCGGCCCGCTGACTTCGCGCGACGGAGTGCTGTCAGGGCCATGCCCGATTGCGCCCGTCGTGTCCGCCTCCAGCGCGCTGGCCAGTTGCATCGCGAAGCGTGCCGAGGCGACCGGCAGGGTGCGGCCGCGCATCTGCCCCAGGATGAGGCTGCCGGGTGGCAGGTCGCGCTCCGAGACGGGCCGCAGCACGATGCGCGGGTCGTCGAGGCCGGTCAGGCCGATCGGGATCTGAAAGCCGATGACCTGCTCGTGAAGCACATAGTGGCGGATCAGTTCGAAACTTTCGGTTTCGACCACGGGGGCCACCTTGCGCGAGCCGCGCCGCGCCGCAAAATCCAGCAGATGGCGCACGCCGTAGCTGCTCGAGGGCGCGATATGCGGCACGTCCAGACAGTCGCGCAGACGCAGCTCGCTTTGCTTCGCGAGCGGGTGATCCGCCCGCATCACGGCACTCACGCGCTGCGGGATCGAGGCGATGACCTGGAAATCGACAAGGTAGACAGGCTCGAACACCAGCGCGATGTCGCTTGAATAGGTCGCAAGCTCTTGCTCGGCGCGGGCGCGGTCGCGGACATTGACCGAGAAGGTCACGCCTGGATGCGCGTTGCGGTACCCCGCGATCTGGCTGGGCAGGAACCACGGCAGAAGCGCCTGCGAACAGGCTATAGACACATGGCCGCGCCGCTCGCCGCCAAGGTCCGCAACCTGTCCGCGCACCCGCGAGAGGTCCGACAGGGTGGCCCGGTAGTGTTGCAACACAAGTTCGCCCGCCGGGTTCAGGCGCACGCCGCTTGGCAGCCGCTCGAACACCTCGCAACCGAACTCGTCCTCGAAGCGGTTGATGCGCCGCACCAGGGCCGATGCGGTGATGTTCATGTCGTCCGCGGCCTTGCGGATGGACCCCGCACGGGCGGCGGCTTCGATCAGGCGAAGGGATTCCAGATGGCGCATGGCGGCTCTTGACCCGAGGGTGGTGCAGAAAACGCACCGCACTGATGCGGATTTAGCATTTTTTGTCATCGCCGGGAACCGGCTTGATAGCGCTGTGACCTTCTGGGGATTCGACCTTCGACGATGATCAGCGCCTTGCCCTTCACGCTTGCAGCCCTTCGCACCGCCTATGCCGAAGGGGTCCGGCCCGAAGATGTAATCGCTGAGGCCTACAGGCGGCTCGATGAGGCCGACGATCCCGGTATCCTTCTGCACCGCGCCGATGAGACGGCACTGGCCGAGGCGAGGGCGCTCGGTCGGCCTGATGGGCGGCCCCTCTGGGGCGTGCCCTTTGTGGTCAAGGACAACATCGACGCGGCGGGCATGCCGACCACGGCGGCCTGCCCCGACCATTCCTATGCCGCAAGGGTGGATGCTTTCGTCGTGGCCCGCCTGCGCGCAGCCGGGGCCATCGTGCTGGGCAAGGCTAATCTCGATCAGTTCGCGACCGGTCTCGTCGGGGTCCGCACACCGGGACCGGCCCCCCGCAATGCGATCGATCCGGCCATCGTGCCGGGCGGGTCGTCCTCTGGCTCGGCGGTGGCGGTGGCGCGTGGCATCGCCGCCTTTTCGCTCGGCACCGACACTGCGGGGTCGGGGCGCGTGCCTGCGGCGCTGAACGCCATTGTCGGGTTGAAGCCGACGGTCGGCACGCTGTCGGCAGGCGGCATGATCCCCGCCTGCCGGACGCTGGACACGATCACCGTCTTTGCCCAGACCGTCGCCGACGCATGGGCCGTATACGAGGTTGGCGCGGCGGTCGACCAGGCCGATGCCTACGCGCGGGCTGCGTCCATCGGGCCCCTCGTCGACGCGCCCGCCGTCAGGATCGGCGTGCCCGACGCCGCCTCGCTTCGGACCTTTGGCGACAAGGTGCAGGTGGCCGACTTCCGCAGCTCGGTCGATCGGCTGCGCGAGGGCGGGGCGACGGTATCCGAGATCGACTTCGGGCCGTTCTACGCGGTTGCGGCCATGCTTTACGAGGGGGCCTGGCTTGCCGAACGGGTGGCTGCGGTCGGTGCGCGCCTGACCGAGGCGCCGGAAACCCTGCACCCGGTGACGCGCGCGATCCTTGAGCCGGGGCTCGCATTGACCGCCGTCGATGCGTTCCGGGGCATGTACCGCCTCAAGGCGCTGCAGGCCGAGTGCATGCGGGCGATGGACGGGCTTGACCTGCTTTGCGTGCCGACGATCCCGTGCTTCGTCACGCTGGACGAGATTTCAGCCGATCCGATGGGGCCGAATGCCCGGCTCGGGACCTACACGAACTTCGTCAACCTGCTTGATCTTTGTGGCATCGCCGTGCCGACCGGCGCGCGCGCTGACGGGCGGCCCGGCAGCGTCACGCTTCTGGCCCGGGCGGGGCGCGACGCGCTGGCTGCATCGGTTGCTTCCCGGGTCGAGGCGGGACGGTTGGGCGCAACGAACTGGCCGCGCCCGCCCCGCGCGGCACTGCCCAAGGTCGCAGCACCCGACGAGATTGCGCTCGCCGTCTGCGGCGCGCACATGTCGGGCCTGCCGCTGAACCGCGACCTGACGCGACTTGGCGCGCGCCTGATCCGCGCCTGCCGCACTGCCCCGCAATACCGGCTGTTTGCGCTGGCAGGCGGCCCGCCGCAAAGACCGGGTCTGCTGCGCGACCCGTCCGGCTCGGCCATCGCGGTCGAGGTTTGGGGCCTGCCCCGGACGGCCCTCGGCGACTTCGTGCAGACCATACCAAGCCCGCTCGGGATCGGCAGCGTGGTGCTTGAAGATGGAAGCACGGTGAAGGGCTTCCTTTGTGAGTCCGCAGGCATCGACGGTGCACGCGAGATCACGGACCTCGGTGGATGGCGCGCCTATCTGGACCAGCGGGAGGCAGTCGCGTGACGGTCATTCCGATCATCGATGTCTCGGACCTCTCGTCGGGCGACGCGTCGTCCTCGGCCCATGTGGTGGCCGAAATCGGGGCCGCCTGCCGCGAGGTCGGGTTCTTCTATGTTGCGGGCCATCCGGTGCCACAAGCGCTGAGCGCGCAGGTGTTCGCGGCTGCGGCCACCTACTTCGCGCAGCCTGAACCCGAAAAGCGCAAGGACCTCTACTCCAGCGCGGGCAACCGGGGCTATGTGCCGATGAAGGGCGAAGCGCTCGATCCGGGCCGTCCGGCGGACCTGAAAGAGGCGTTCAATATCGGGCTCGACCTGCCCGCCGACCACCCCGACGTCGTGGCAGAGCGCGGCTTTCGGGCGGTGAACCAATGGCCCGCGCTTTCCGACTTTCGCGACACGATGCTGGCCTATTTCGACGCCTGCCTCGGGCTTGGCCGCCTGCTACACCGCGCCTTCGCCCAGGACCTCGGGCTTGCCCCGGACTTCTTTGACGACAAGCTCGATCGCCCGATGGCCGTGCTGCGCCTGCTTCACTATCCGCCCGCACCCGCCCGGACCGAGACGGGCCAACTCGGCGCGGGCGAGCATACGGACTATGGCTGCCTGACGCTGCTTGCCACCGACGCGGTCGGCGGGCTCGAGGTCCGCACGCGTAGCGGAGAGTGGCTTGCCGCACCCCATGTGCCGGGGGCGTTCGTGTGCAACATCGGCGATTGCCTGATGCGATGGACCAACGACATCTACGTCTCCACACCGCATCGCGTTGTAAGCCCGGCGGGGCGCGAGCGGTTCTCGGTCGCCTTCTTCCTCGACCCCAACCCCGACGCCGACATCGCCTGCCTGCCCGGTTGCGCCACGCCAGACCGGCCCGCCCGCTATGCCCCGATCCGGGGCGATGCTTTTCTGACTGCTCGACTGTCCCCGACCTACGAGAAGTCCGGCCTTGCCTGACGACGCCGCCCATGCCGCTTGTCCCACCCCACAGGAGATGCCCATGACCAGTTCCCTGCTCACCCGCCGTTCGCTTCTGCGCTCCGGTGCGGCCGGCATCGCTGCCGCTGCGCTGCCGCTGAACTTCGCCCGCGCCCAGACGCCCATCGTGATCGGCACCGTCTATGTCGGCCCGCGCGACGATTTCGGCTGGAACCAGGCCCATGCCGAGGCGATGGCCGTCCTCAAGCAGGTGCCCGGCGTGACGGTCATCGAGGAAGAGAAGGTGCCCGAGACGGATGCGGTCGCCCAATCGATGGAATCGATGATCAACCTCGATGGTGCGAACCTGATCCTTGCCACGTCCTTTGGCTATTACAGCCCCTTCGTGGTCGAGACGGCCAAGAAGTATCCCGACGTCCAGTTCCGCCATGCGGCGCCTTTGTGGAACAAGGAGACCGATCCCATGAATGCGGGGTCGTATTTCTGCTATCTGAACCAGGCGCATTACGTGAACGGCGTCGCGGCGGGGCTGTCCTCCACCTCTGGCCGGATCGGTTTCGTCGCGGCCAAGCCGATCCCGTCTGTGCTGTCCAACATCAACTCGGTCCTGCTTGGCGCGCGCAGCGTGAACCCGGCTGCCGTCGTGCAGGTGATCTTCACCGGCGAGTGGTCGATGCCTGTGCGCGAGGCAGAGGCCGCCAACGCCCTGATCGACGCGGGTTGCGATGTGATCACCTGCCACGTCGACGGCCCCAAGGTGGTGATCGAAACGGCCGAGTCGCGTGGCGTGAAAAGCTGCGGCCATAACGCGAGCCAGGCACCGCTTGCGCCCGCAGGCTTCATCACCGGCGCGGAATACAAGTGGGAGACGATCTACAAGATCTACGCCGACGCGCTGGCCGCAGGGACCGAGGTGCCGAACTTCATCGCGGGCGGCTACCACAACGACATGGTCCGGAACTCGGCCTTCGGTGCAGGTGCGACGCCCGAGGCAGTCACCGCCGCCGAGGCGGCCATCGCGGGCCTTCGCGAGGGCAAGCCGATCTATGTCGGTCCCCTGAAGGACAATGCGGGCAACGTCGTGATCGAGGGCACGATGGACAACTACGATTCCGTGCTCGACGGCATGGGCTACCTGCTGGAAGGCGTCGAAGGGTCGCTGACCTGAGGCGCGCGGTGGTCGGGGAGAGTTGAGATGAGTGCAATGTCGACAAGTGCCTCCCCGGCCGCCGGGCTTTCGATGCAGACGCTGCGACGGATCGAGGCGGTCCTGATCCCGGTCTGCGCGCTGGTCGCGTCGGCAGCGATCTTCTCGGTCTTCCTGCTCGCGCTTGGCAAGTCGCCCCTCCAGTTCTTCGGGCTGATCTGGACCGGCGGCTTCGGTTCGGCCTTTTCCGTGCAGAACACGCTTCTGCGCTCGGCGCCCCTGATCCTCGCGGGCCTCGCCTTTGCCATTCCGGCGCGGATCGGCCTGACCGTCATCGGTGCGGAAGGGGCGCTCGTGCTCGGCGGCTTCGCGGCGGCGGCCCTCGCAATCCCGCTGGTGACTTGGGGCTGGACCCCGGTGATCGGCCTGCCGCTGATGGCTGCGATGGCGATGCTGACAGGGGCCGTGTGGATCGGCCTCGTCGGTTGGCTGCGGCACTATCGCGGGGTGAACGAGACCATCGCCTCGCTTCTGATGAGCTATATCGCAATCGCCGCGATGAACTTCTTCGTCGAGGGGCCGCTGCGCGATCCCGCCTCGGCCAACAAGCCCTCGACGATGCCGATCGGCGAACTTTACCGCGTCGGGCCGATGCCGGGCACCACGGTCCACTGGGGGCTGGCGGCGGGGTTGGTCCTTGCGGTCGTGCTGCACATCCTGATGACGCGCACCACCTTCGGCTTCGCTGCCCGGATGACGGGCGGCAACGTGCGGGCGGCCAAGGCCCAGGGGCTGCCGGTCGGGGCCCTCGTGGTCGGGTGCTGCGCCATCGCCGGGGCCTGTGCGGGCCTTGCGGGTTTCTTCGAGGTCGCGGCGGTTCATGGGCAGGCCAACGCCTCGCTTGTGGCAGGCTATGGCTTCACCGGCATCCTCGTGGCCTTCCTGGCTCGGCAGAATGCGCTGGCCATCGTGCCGGTTGCAATCCTGTTCGGCGCGCTTGCGGCGTCGGGCGGCCTGATCCAGCGCCGGATGGAGATGCCGGACGCCACGATCCTTGTGCTGCAAGGGATCATCTTCGTCGTGCTGCTGACATCCGAGACGCTTTACGGCCGCATCCCCTTCCTGCAACCCCGCCGCAGCGGAGAGCGCACATGACCGGAGCGGACCTCTGGATCGTCCTGTTCGCCATGATCGGGGGCGCGATCCGCGTCTCGACGCCCTTCATGTTCGTGGCGCTCGGCGAATGCCTGACCGAGAAGTCGGGGCGCATCAACCTTGGCCACGAGGGCAACCTCGTGCTTGGGGCGATGGTCGCCTATGGGGTGTCCTTCACCACCGGAAATCCCTGGCTGGGCGTCCTCGCTGCGGGCGGCGCGGGGCTGGTGCTTGGGGCGATGCACGGCTGGATCTGCGCCCTGCCGCGCGTCAACGACATCGCGGTTGGCATCGCCTTCATGAGCTTCGGCACCGGCCTTGCCTTCTTCTTCGGCAAGCCCTTCATCCAGCCCTCCGCTCCGCGGCTCGAGGCGATCGGCCTTGGCGACTGGACAGGCAATCCGGCGCTGGCGCAGGCGCTGCAGGTGAATCCGCTGTTCCTCGTCGGGATCGCGCTGGCGGTTTTCCTGTCCTGGGCCTTCGCCAACACGCGCTGGGGGCTGATCCTGCGGATGACCGGCGACAGCGCGGCCTCGGCGCGCGCGATGGGCGTGTCCATCGACCTCGTGCGGCTGCTGGCCACGTCGGCGGGCGGCTTCCTTGCCGGCGTCGGCGGGGCGTTCCTGTCGCTTCACTATCCCGGAAGCTGGAACGAGGGGCTGTCGTCGGGGCAGGGCCTGATGGCGGTGGCGCTGGTGATCTTTGCCCGCTGGGACCCGGTCCGTTGCGTCTGGGCGGCGCTTCTCTTCGGGGCGGCGGGGGCCATCGGACCCGCGCTCCAGTCCATCGGGGTCAGCCAGGGCTACTACTTCTTCAACGCCGCCCCCTACATCCTGACCCTGTTCATCATGATTGCCTCGGCGCGGTCGAAGTCCGCGGCGTCCGATGCGCCGGGCGAGCTTTCCATCGTCAAGTGAGGACCGTGCCATGACCCATCTGGACGAACGCATCGCCGCAGCCATGGTGCCGGGCGGCGTCACGCTTGACGCGGACCCTTATCCCTGGCCCTTCGACGGCGATCTCGGCCCGCACAACACTGCCCTTGTGGTGATCGACATGCAGACCGATTTCTGCGCGCCGGGCGGCTATGTCGACAGTATGGGCTATGATATTTCGCTGACCCGCGCGCCGATCACGCCGATCCGGTCGGTTCTGACCGCGATGCGCGCCAAGGGCTATCCGATCATCCACACGCGCGAGGGGCACAAGCCCGACCTTTCGGACCTGCCCGCAAACAAGCGCTGGCGCTCGCAGCGGATCGGCGCGGGGATTGGCGACCAGGGGCCCTGCGGGCGCATCCTAGTGCGCGGCGAGCCGGGGTGGGAGATCATCCCCGAACTGCAACCAGACCCCGGCGAGGCGATCATCGACAAGCCCGGCAAGGGCAGCTTCATCGCGACGGACTTCGAGCTCGTGCTTCGCATGAAGGGCATCCGCAACATCGTCCTCACCGGCGTCACGACGGATGTCTGCGTCCACACCACGATGCGCGATGCCAACGACAGAGGCTATGAGTGCCTACTTCTGTCAGATTGCTGCGCCGCGACGAAGGTCGAGAACCACCTTGCGGCCATCGATATGATCAAGATGCAGGGCGGCGTGTTCGGGGCCGTCGCTACCTCGGACGCCTTCCTGAAGGTGCTGCCATGACGCTAGACGATACCGCCGCACCCGTCCGCGCGCCGTCGTTGCAGACCGACGGGATGACCAAGATCTTCGGCCCGCTGGTGGCCCTCGACAACGTCTCGATGACGGTGCAGGCGGGCTCGTTCCATGCGCTTCTGGGCGAGAACGGGGCAGGCAAGTCGACGCTCGTGAAATGCATCATGGGCTTTTACCGCGCCGACAAGGGCATGGTCCGGCTGGACGGGGCCGAGGCAACGATCGCAAGCCCCCGCGATGCGCGCGCCCTCGGGATCGGCATGGTCTATCAGCAGTTCACGCTGGTGCCCTGCCTGACGGCTGCCGAAAACCTCGTGATCTCGCGCGCCGATGCGCCCGCCATCATCGACTGGAAGCGCGAGATGCCCCGGCTCGAGGCGTTCATGGACCAGATGCCGTTCCGTGTGCCGCTCGACCGCAAGGTCGCGTCCCTGTCGGCGGGCGAAAAGCAGAAGCTCGAGATCCTGAAGCTGCTCTATCTGGAACAGCGCTTCCTGATCCTGGACGAGCCGACCTCGGTGCTGACCCCCGGCGAGGCGGACGAGGTGCTGGGCCTCTTGGGCGAGATGGCGCGGCGTGGCGAGGTGACGGTGCTGATGATCAGCCACAAGTTCCGCGAGGTGAAGGCGTTCTGCGACAGCTTCACCGTGCTGCGGCGCGGCCAACTGACCGGAAGCGGTGACGCGCAGGGCGCCACCGTCGCCGAGATGAGCGCGATGATGATCGGCGACACCCCCATTCGTGAACGCGCCAAGCGCGCACCGCGCAACGAAAGCCGGACGGTCCTCGAACTTGCGGGGCTTTACGCTGACGATGCGGACGGGCGCCCGGCGATCCACGCGCTCGACCTCAAGGTGAAGTCGGGCGAGATCGTCGGGATCGCGGGCGTGTCGGGCAACGGGCAAAGCGCCCTCGTCGAAGTGTTGTCGGGGCAGCGCGAGTTGAAGGACGGCCGCATCTTCATTCACAAGAAGCCGTTCGAGCGCAGCCGTGCCGACTTCGACCGCTTCAAGGTCTTCGGCCTGCCGGAGGAGCCGCTCAAGAACGCGGCCGTCCCGCGCATGAGCGTGGCCGAGAACATCGCTTTCCGGTCCTATGACAAGCCGCCCATCGCCTCGCTTGGCTGGTGGCTTTCGCCCGGCCCGATGCGGCGTCGCGGCGAGGAACTAATCGCGCGTTACCGGGTCAAGACAGCCTCGCCCGACAGCCCCATCGAGTCGCTGTCAGGGGGCAATGTGCAGCGCGCAATCCTGGCACGAGAGCTATCTGGCGATGTCGATGTGTTGATCGTGGCGAACCCCTGCTTCGGGCTCGACTTTGCGTCTGTTGCCGAGATCCGCACGCAGATCATGGAGCAGCGCAACAAGGGGGCCGCCGTCCTTCTGGTCAGCGAAGACCTCGACGAGGTGCTGGAACTGTCCGACCGGGTGGCGGTGATGTCGGGCGGAAAGGTCACCTATGTGTCGCCCATCGCCGAGACGGACCGCGCCACCATCGGCAAGCACATGGCGGGGCACTGAAGATGACGCTGACCGTTGCGGCCCGGCCCTACGACTTTGTTCTCGATCCCGCGCGCGTGGCGCTGGTCGTGATCGACATGCAGCGCGACTTCATCGAACCGGGCGGGTTCGGCGACAGTCTTGGCAACGATGTCGCGCGCCTTCGGGCAATCGTGCCGACGGTGGCCGCGCTGATCGGGCTGTTCCGCGCGCGCAAGCTGCCCGTCATCCACACGCGCGAGGCGCACCGCCCTGATCTGTCCGACTGCCCACCGTCAAAGCGCGGGCGCGGCGCTCCGGGCCTGCGGATCGGAGATCCGGGGGCGATGGGGCGCATCCTGATTGCCGGAGAGCCGGGCAACGCGATCCTGCCCGAACTGGCTCCTCTGCCTGCCGAGATCGCCATCGACAAGCCCGGCAAGGGGATGTTCTGGGCCACCGGCCTGCACGAGCGGCTGACGGGCATGGGGATCACGCAACTTGTGTTCGCAGGGGTGACGACAGAGGTCTGCGTCCAGACCTCGATGCGCGAGGCGAATGACCGGGGTTATGACTGCCTGTTGATCGAGGATGCGACCGAAAGCTATTTCCCGGTGTTCAAAGCAGCGACGATCGAGATGATCGTGGCGCAGGGCGGGATCGTCGGCTGGGCCGCACCCCTTGCCGCACTGGATGCGGCCTTGGCGAAAGGCCACGCCGATGCGTAAGCCGGGCCGCTGGGCCGGGCGTTCTCCGGCGAAGGACGTGATCCGCACCGAGGTCTGGGGGCGACTCGAGGCGGCGGGCGTGGGCATCGGTCCGGTGCCCGACATGATCCCCTGCTTCGTCGGGGCCGACCTCGCGGCATGGCGACTGGCGCAACACCCAGCCTGGGCATCCGCGCGCCGGGTCAAGACCAACCCCGATCACGCGCAGACCCCGATCCGGGTCCGGGCGCTGCACGAGGGCCGCATCGTCTACACGCCGGTGCCTTACCTCACGCAGGAGTTTCCCTACCTGCGGCTCGACCCTGTCCGGCTGACCGACATAGGCATCAGCTTCGAGCTTGCTGCGACCCCCCAGGGCTTCATGACGCATGGCGAACGGGTGGAGTTCGACGGGATCGAGCCGCTTGACCTTTGTGTCGTGGGATCGGTCGCGGTCAGCCGGGCAGGGGGGCGCACCGGCAAGGGCGCAGGCTTTGCCGACCTCGAGACGGGCATCTTCCGCACGCTTGGCATCGTGTCGGACGCGACGCCTATCGCCACGACGGTCCACTCGCTGCAACTCGTGCCGGACGAGGCCGTGGTGATCGAGGTGCATGACACGCCGCTTGATATCATCGCGACGGAGGCCGAGTTGATCGAGACCTTGACGACTGCCCCACGCTCGCCGGGCATCGACTGGGCGCGGGTGAGGCCGGACCAGTATCAGGCGATCCCCTTCCTGACCCGCCTGCGCGCCCAGATGACGGCGGGCCCTTCTGCATGACGGTCGAGATCGACGATCCGCAGGTGCTGACCGAAGTGGCCGAAGTGTTCCGCGCCTATGAGGCGGCCCTTCTGCGCCACGATGCCGAGGCACTGGACGCGATGTTTCTTGCGTCCGACCGGACCGTGCGCTTCGGCGTGTCCGAGGTGCAATACGGCATCGAGGAAGTCCGCCGTTTTCGTGCAAGGCAGGCCCCATTCGAGCGCCGCCTGTCGCGCACCGTCATCACGACCTTCGGCAAGGATGTGGCCGTCGCGTCTACGCTGTTCCACCGCGCAGACGCGCCGGGCCGGATCGGTCGGCAATCGCAGACCTGGGTCAGGACCGGCCACGGATGGCAGGTTGCCGCTGCCCATGTCAGCATGATGGACGAGGCGGGACTGCTTCCGCTCTGACGCAGCGCCTCGGGCCTTGGGATATCCCGCCCGAAGAGCGAGGCCTTTCTTCGCAGAAAGTGCGCGCTTCGCTTTCGATGGATTTTCTTCGGATTCCAGCGTATCCGACCCGTGGATCAGGTTCCCCTGCCTGAATGGGCAAGTGTGAGGAGCATCTCGATGCGCGGATGGCTTGCCCCTTGCCTTGTCTTGGGCGGAACGCTGCTTCTGGCGATGCTGCCGGGCCTCGCCCTGGCCGAAGCCAGTCCGAGCGTCACGATCGAGCAGGCTGCGGCCACCAGCGGCGTTGTGCTGACCGGGGGCATCACGGGCGATGAGACGGCAACCTACGTGGTCGGCGGGGAAGCGGGGCAGACCCTTTCGGTCGACCTGTTGTCCGCCAACCCGGGGCTCAACTTCAACATCCTGCCTCAGGGATCGGAAGAGGCGCTGTTCGTCGGGTCGACCTCGGGCGCTGTCGCCGACATTCCGCTCGCTGAGGCGGGGACCTATGTCGTGCAGGTCTATCTGATGCGGAGCGCCGCCCGACGGAACGAGGCGGCGCGGTATTCACTCGGGGTCGGCCTGTCCGGCCCCGACTTCGCCCACGGGTTGGCGGGTGGACCCGATGGCTGGAAGGTCGCGGGCCTCGGTCAGGGCGCGCTCAACATCCGCAGTGGCCCGGACAGACGCTATGGGGTGATCGGCAAGGCGCGCAACGGCGACGAGATGCAAAACCGGGGGTGTCGGATGACCGGCCAGACCCGCTGGTGCAGCATCCGCATGGCCGGATCGGGGGTGCAGGGCTGGGTCGCCGGGCGCTACCTTGTCGAGGCGGCGGCCCCCGTGACGCCCGAACCGGCCGAGGGCGACCCGAAGGGCAACGGCGTGCCCTTCGACGCCACGGGCACGCTCGACTGCGCCGCGGCGGCGGGGGCCGTCATGGGGCAGTGCCGCTTCGGCGTCGTGCGCGACGGTCCGGGCAATGCAGGTGTCTGGATCGCGCTTGCCGACGGCACCGAGCGCGCGATCCTGTTCGAGGGCGCGGTGCCGGTCTCAGCCGATTCAGCCGACCCTCTCAGCTTCACAAAGGACGCCGACCTCTTCACCATCAGCGTCGGGACCGAAACCTACCGCTTTCCCGAAGCGGTGATCAGCGGTGGTTGAGACCGCCTGCAAGGACCGGTCGCCCGGCGGCAACGCATCGTCACCGCAGACTTGGAGTGAACCATGACTTTTCGTGCGCTCGGGCTCATCTTCGCCCTTTTGACGGTCCATGTGGCAGGCCCCGCCGCTGCCGAACCGAAGTCGGTCAAC
>JANPJD010000150.1:0-5070 GCA_031425325.1 Rhodobacterales bacterium
ATCGACGACGAGCACGACGAAGAGGATGCGAAGCTCTGGCTGATGGAAAAGCCGGGCGTCTACCTCGCACAGGCCCGCGCGCCGCTTGAAGAGCTTGAGGCGGCGATGGGCCTGCGCCTTCGGACCGACGAGGATGACGAAGAGATCGATACCCTCGGCGGCCTCGTGTTCCTGCGGACGGGACGTGTGCCGGCGCGGGGGGAGATCGTCCCGCACGAATCCGGTGCCGCGTTCGAGGTGATCGACGCAGATCCGCGTCGCATCAAGCGCCTTCGCATCCGCCTGCCGGGTGCCGCCGCCGCTCCCGCAGCGCTACCGCCGCCCGCCAAGCCCTGACGATGGCGCGGGGCTGGCCCGGCTGGGCATCCGTCGGGACGGCCTTTGGCCTTGGGGCTGTCGCAGCGTCTGGCCATGCCCCGCTTGGGTTCTGGTGGCTGTCGCTGCCGGGCTTTGCCGCACTTGTCGCCCACATCTGCCGCGCGCCGGGTGGGGGCCGGATGGCGTGGCTCGCGCTGTTCGGCGGGGCAGGCTACTTCGGTCTCGCGCTGGCCTGGATCGTCGAGCCATTCCTGGTCGAGCCCGAGACCTACGGCTGGATGGGCCCCTTCGCGGTCGTGCTGATGGCCTTTGGGCTTTCGCTGTTCTGGGCGGCGGCTGCGCTGATCGCTGGAAGATTTGACGGCTGGCGACGGCCGGCGATGTTGGTGATTGCGCTGACGGTCGCCGAGTTTGCGCGAGGTCATGTACTGACCGGGTTTCCCTGGGCCGCGCCGGGGCAGGTCTGGATCGACACGCCGGTCGCGCAGCTTGCCGCCCTCGCGGGGCCGACCGGCCTGACGCTGCTGACGCTGGCGGCAGCGGCCTTGCCGGCGGCCTTTCGGTGGCGCGGCGCCAGTACCGCCGTCGTCCTCCTGGGTGCGGTTGCGGCCTTCGGCACCTGGCGGCTGGCCGAGCCAGCCCCCCCGCCACGCGAGACGGTCGTGCGCCTCGTGCAGCCAAACGCCGATCAGGGCCTGAAATGGGACCCCGAGATGGCGCGGGTCTTCTTCGACCGGCTGATCGCGGCCTCGGGCCTGCCCCCGTCCGGCGACCTCCCGCCACCGGACCTTGTGATCTGGCCCGAAACAGCCGTGCCCTATCGGTTCGACACGAGCCCCGGCCTTGCAGAGATGATCGGCGCGTCGGGACGGGGTGCCGCCATGGCCGTCGGGGTGCAGCGGGTCGAGGGAACGCGCGCATGGAACAGTTTTGCGGTCCTGGGACCGGACGGGGTTCAGCTGACGGGTTATGACAAGCATCACCTTGTGCCGTTCGGCGAATACATTCCCTTTGGCGACCTCGCCTACGATGTCCTTGGCCTGACCGCCTTCGCAGCGCAACAGGGCAACGGCTACACGCCTGGACCGGGACCGGCGGTCCTTGACCTTGGGCCGGGGCTCGGTCGGATCCTGCCGCTGATCTGCTACGAGGCGGTCTTTCCGCAGGATCTTCTGCGCGCGCCGGGCCGGGCCGACTGGATACTGCAAATCACCAACGATGCGTGGTTCGGCAGCCTGACCGGACCGTACCAGCATCTCGCGCAGGCCCGGTTGCGGGCGATCGAACAGGGCCTGCCGATGGTCCGCGTCGCGAACACCGGCATCTCGGCGGTGATCGACGCAAAGGGGCGGGTGCTGGACAGCCTGCCCCTGAACCGACAGGGGCATCTCGACGCCCGTGTGCCGGGCGCGCTGCCGCCTACGCCCTTCGCGCGGATGGGCGAGACGCCGGTCCTTCTGTTGCTCGCGGCGCTTTGGCTCGGCCTCTGGCTTGCCGGGCGGCCGCAGCGGGCTTGACCCCGCTTCTTTGGGTCGTTACCTGCCACAGCACGAACCGTCACAACGGCTTCCTGGCGTGACGGGGATTTTCAACGGAGCGCGTCCCATGTCCCGGCAGAACTACGTCTTCACCTCCGAGTCCGTCTCGGAGGGGCATCCCGACAAATTGTGCGACCGCATCTCGGATGCTATTCTCGATGCCTTCCTGACCGAAGAACCCCAGGCCCGCGTCGCCTGCGAGACCTTCGCCACGTCGGGCATGGTCGTGATCGGCGGCGAGGTGGGCCTCAGCGATCAGGACCGCCTCAAGACCTTCATGGGCTCGATCAGCCAGCTTGCGCGCGATGCGATCCGTGACATCGGCTACGAGCAGGAGCAGTTCCACTGGAACACCTGCCGGGTGCTGAACTTCCTGCACGAACAGTCGGCGCATATCGCGCAAGGGGTGGACCGCGACGGGGCGGGCGACCAGGGCATCATGTTCGGCTATGCGGTGAACGAGACGCCCGAGCTTATGCCCGCACCGATCCAGTACGCGCACGCAATCCTGCGCCGCCTGGCCGAAGTCCGCAAAGCGGGGCTCGAGCCGACCCTGCGCCCGGATGCAAAGTCGCAACTGTCGGTGCGCTACGAAGGCGGCAAACCGGTCGAGGTGACCTCGATCGTTCTCTCGACCCAGCATGCTCTGGAAAGCCAGACCTCCGCCGACATCCGTGCGATCGTTGAGCCCTACATCCGCGAGGTTCTGCCCTCGGGCTGGCTCACCGAAAATACCCAGTGGCATGTCAATCCGACCGGCACGTTCGTGATCGGCGGACCGGATGGCGACGCGGGGCTGACGGGGCGCAAGATCATCGTCGACACCTATGGCGGGGCGGCCCCGCACGGGGGTGGCGCCTTCAGCGGCAAGGACCCGACCAAGGTGGACCGCTCGGCAGCCTATGCTGCGCGCTACCTTGCGAAGAACGTCGTGGCTGCGGGCCTGGCCGAGCGCTGCACGCTGCAGGTGAGTTATGCGATCGGCGTCGCGCATCCGCTGTCGATCTATGTTGATACGCATGGCACCGGCCTCGTGCCCGAGGAACGGATCGAGCAGGCTGTGGCAAAGGTGATGGACCTGACCCCGCGCGGCATCCGTACGCATCTTGGCCTGAACAAGCCGATCTATGCGCGCACCTCGGCCTATGGTCATTTCGGGCGCGCACCTGACGCGGACGGCGGCTTTTCGTGGGAGCGCGTCGATCTGGTCGAGGCGCTGAAGGCCGCCGTCTGATCCGCGCCATTTGATCCGCGCAATCCCGGAGGGGGCCTGGCGCGGGGGCATTGAGCCCCCTTGCCCGGCTCTGCCGCCTCCCTCTGGCCGGTCCGGCTTGACCTTGACCGGTCGTGCGCCTATCCGCCGCGCCATGACCGAACCGTCCTCCCCCGACGCCGAACGGCGCAATTTCTATGGCCGCATCCGGGGCAAGACGCTGAAGCCGAACCAGCGCGGCTGGCTGGCGGACGATCTGGGGCCGCTGACGCTGCGCGGGGTGACAAGGCCCGACAATCCGGGCCGCACGCCCCTTGATCTCGGGGCGCTATCAGGCGGTCGCCCGGTCTGGCTCGAGGTGGGCTTCGGCGGTGGCGAGCATCTTGTGCACATGGCGGCGCGGAACCCGCAGGTCTGGCTGATCGGTTGCGAGCCTTATGTCAACGGCGTGGCGATGCTCTTGGGCAAGGTCCAGCGGGCGGGCGTCTCGAACCTGTCGCTGCACCCTGGCGATGTGCGCGACCTGTTCGACGTGCTGCCCGACGGATGCCTGTCGAAGGTCTTTCTCAACTATCCCGATCCCTGGCCCAAGACCCGTCACCATCGCCGACGCTTCGTGACCGAAGGCTACCTCACCGCCCTCGCACGGGTCACGGCACCGGGCGCCGAGTTCCGGGTGGCCACGGACATCCCCGATTATGCGCGCCAGACGCTGAGCGAGGTGCCCAAGGCCGGATTCAGCCTGTCGGAGCAGGGACCGCTGCCGTGGGACGACTGGCTGCCCACACGCTATGAGCAGAAGGCGCTGCGCGAGGGTCGCGCCCCCCACTACCTCACTTTCCGGCGCACCTGAGCTGGTGGACCCCGCGTCGTCGCTGCGCTATCACGCGCCGACCAGAGGGGGAGATCACCATGTCCGGCCACGGCAGCGCCCAACCCATGACCGCCCGCCGGTCCGGCCCGCTAGGCGGTGTGGCCGAGGTGCCGGGCGACAAGTCGATCAGCCACCGCGCGCTGATCCTGGGCGCGATGGCGGTGGGCGAGACGACGATCACCGGACTTCTCGAGGGGCAGGACGTGCTCGACACCGCCCGTGCGATGCGCGCTTTCGGGGCCGAGGTCACGCAGCACGGTGCGGGCGCTTGGAGCGTGCATGGCGTGGGCGTCGGAGGGTTTTCCGAGCCGGCGGACGTGATCGACTGCGGCAACTCGGGGACGGGCGTGCGCCTGATCATGGGCTGCATGGCGACAACCGCGATGACTGCGACCTTTACTGGCGATGCCTCGCTTCGCAAGCGTCCGATGGGCCGGGTCACAGAGCCACTGTCGCTGTTCGGCGCGCGCTCCTTCGGGCGCGCGGGGGGACGGCTGCCGATGACCGTCGTGGGGGCGGCAAGCCCCGTGCCGGTGCGCTATGCGTTGCCCGTGGCAAGCGCGCAGGTGAAGTCGGCGGTTCTGCTCGCAGGGCTGAATGCGCCCGGTGAGACGGTGGTGATCGAGCGCGAGCCGACGCGCGACCATTCCGAGCGGATGCTGCGCGGCTTCGGCGCGGATGTGCGGGTGGAGCGGACAACCGAGGGACATGTCATCACCCTGACGGGCCTGCCCGAACTGCGACCGCAGGCGGTCGCCGTGCCGCGCGATCCATCCTCGGCGGCCTTTCCGGTCTGTGCCGCGCTGATCGTCGAGGGCTCGGACATCACCGTGCCGGGCGTCAGCCAGAATCCGACGCGCAACGGCCTTTACCTGACGCTGGCCGAGATGGGGGCGGACATCGCGTTTCTGAACCCGCGCGAGGAGGGGGGCGAGCCGGTGGCCGACCTGTGGGTACGGTTTTCGGATAGCTTGCAGGGTATCGAGGTGCCGCCCGAACGCGCGCCGTCGATGATCGACGAATATCCGATCCTGTCGGTCGTCGCCGCCTTCGCCACGGGGCGCACTGTGATGCGCGGCGTCAAGGAATTGCGCGTCAAGGAAAGCGACCGGATCGACGCCATGGCG
>JANPJD010000151.1:0-18007 GCA_031425325.1 Rhodobacterales bacterium
GCCCGATCACCCCGACAACCGCCCCGCGCGCGGCGATCCGCTCTAGAAGGTGTGCCTGCGTTGGCATGGGCGGCCCTTTCCGGGCGATGGCCCGCGCTGCCGTGGTCCGGCCATTTGCGGGGCCTGTCAAGGCTTCCGCCCAGGCGGGCGCGTGCAACTTCTATCTCGCGTGCGGCGCGAAGTTTGCTAATCTTAGTCTCAAGCCGAAGGAGGAGGATGTCGTGGTGGGAGTCCGTGTTCTTGTTTGGGCCCTTGCGGCCGGTCTTGCGGGGCAGGTCGCCTTGGCCAATCCTGCCGCCACCGTCCTACGCGACGGGTTCGAGACCGGCGACTTCGGGCCGGAGAGCGGGCTCTACTATCGCGACAACGCCGAACAGCGCGCGGGCTCGGTCGAGTTTCAGTCCGACGACGTGCGCTCGGGCAGGGCCGCGCTGCGCCTGACCGTCCGGCCGCTCTGCCCCGCCGGGTCCGATGGCTGTTCCGAGCGCGCCGAGATCTGGGAAGAGACTGCCCTGCGCGTCCCATATGACACGCCCGTCTGGTACGGCTTTTCCGTCAAGTTCGCGGACCCCGTCCCGACCGACGAGCATCGTTACCTGATTGCCCAGTGGAAGCGCGAGATCGGCCCCGAGGCCGAAGGGGATTTCAGCCCCTATCTCGGCTTTCGCATGACCAACGGGCGTCTTTTCGTGACGGTCGAGACGAACCATCACGCGCCCTCGGTCCCCCCGACCGGGACGGGCATCGCAACCTGTCCTGCCGGGCACACGCCCGTCTGGCTGCGCCCCGAGACGAACCAGATGCGCGTCCTCGTCGCGGCCGACCCGTCATTCAGTTCTGCCGATGACCCGCGGTTCGATGCCTGCACCGACGAGACCGTGGCCGAGACGCATGGTAACCCTCTGCCGTCGCCGCAGGATGGCTGGATCGACTTCGCCATCCTCAGCCGTCCCGGTCCCGATGGGTCCGGGCATATCAAGGTGTTTGCCAACGGCCTGCCGGTCGTGACCGTCAAGGGGCGGATCGGGCATGGGGATTTCGGCCTTGGCGAGAACCAGTATTTCAAGTTCGGCCCCTATCGCGACGGCGCGCCCGAGCCATGGACGATGATCTACGACAACTTCGTGCGCTCGCCCGACTGCATGGACGTGCTGCGGGACGAGGCGCTTTGCACCGCCGTTTCGGGCTGAGGCCCGGCGGCGCGGGATGCGGATCGCCTTCTACGCGCCGCTGAAGGCGCCGTCCCATCCGGTGCCGTCCGGTGATCGGCGAATGGCGCGGAACCTGATGGCGGCGCTCGGGGGCGCGGGCCATGATGTGACGCTCGTCTCGGACCTGCGCGCCTATGTCGGGCAGCCGGACGACACGGCGGCAGAGGCTGCGCTGCGCGACGCCGGCGGGGCCGAGGTCGCCCGGCTGGAGCAGGCCTGGCGGCTGGACGGGCCGCCGGACCTGTGGTTCTGCTACCACCCCTATTACAAGGCCCCCGATCTTCTCGGCCCGCCGCTCTGCGCCCGGTTCGGCCTGCCCTATGTCACCGCCGAAACGTCGTACTCGACGCGGCGCAACATCGGCGTTTGGGCAGCGATGCAGGCCGATGTGCTGCGCGGCCTGCGCGGTGCTGCGGTCAACATCTGCCTCACGCGGCGGGACATGGCCGGGCTTGTCGCAGTCGCGCCAGATGCCCGGGTCGAGCGGCTTCTGCCCTTCATCGAGATCGACGCGCCCGCCGCAGCTGTCGGCAACCCCCCTGATCCGCGGGGCGAGGGCCATCTTGTCACCGTTGCCATGATGCGGCCCGACGACAAGGAGCAAAGCTATGCCCGCCTCGGCGCTGCACTGGGCCGCCTGATCCACCTTGACTGGCACCTGTCGGTGGCGGGCGACGGTCCGGCGGCGGGCGAAGTGCGCGCAGCCCTTGCACCCCTTGGTGCGCGGGTCCGCTTCCTTGGCCAGCTGGACGCGGCAGGGGTGGCGTCGCTGTTGGCGCAGGGGTCGGTCTTCGTCTGGCCGGGCTGCGGCGAAGCCTACGGCCTTGGCTATCTCGAGGCGCAGGCCGCCGGTCTTCCGGTCGTCGCGCTGCGCGTGGCGGGCGTGCCCGAGGTGGTGGCCGACGGCGAGACCGGACTGCTGGCCGAGGACGACGCGGGCCTTGCCGACGCGGTCGCGCGCCTGCTGCGCGACGCGACCCTGCGCGAGACGATGGGTGCGGCGGCGGCGGCCAGGGTGCGGCGCGATCACGGGATGGCCTCGGCGACGGCGCGCCTTTCCGAGATTCTGGCATCGGTGCCGCGATGAGCCTTGCGGCCTTGCAGGACTGCCTCGACCGCCGTGCCGCCGAGGGGCGACCCGCCCGCCTTTGGCTGCGCGACGACGATGTGACCGAACCAAGCCCGGCGCTTGAACGGCTGATCGGCCTTGAGCTGCCCGTCACGCTGGCGGCGATCCCCGCGCGCGTGGGTGCGGCGTTGGCGCGGAGACTGGCGGCAGAGCGCCATGTCGCCGTCGCAGTCCACGGCTGGTCACATGCGAACCACGCAAGGCCGCATGAAAAGGCGCAGGAACTCGGCCCGCACCGCCCGCCCGAGATCGTCGCCGCAGAGCTTGCCCAGGGCCTGCACCGCATGCGCGAGATGTTCGGCCCGCAGGCCGAGGCATTGCTCGTCCCGCCCTGGAATCGGATCGACGCGGCCCTTTTGCCGCACCTCGCGCCGCTGGGCTATCGCGCCGTGTCGACCTTCGGCCCCGAACGGAACGGTCCCCTGCCAGTCGTGAACACGCATCTGGATCTGATCGACTGGCGCGGCACCCGGCAGGGCCGCCCGGCGGATGCCCTCGCCACCGAGGCAGCGGCGCGCCTTGCCCTTGCCGACACGCTCGGCATCCTTACGCACCACCTTGTCCACGATGCAGCGGCCTGGGATTTCCTCGACCGTCTTGCGGACCTGACCAAAGCCCATCCCGGCTGCACCTGGGTTTCGGTGCGTGACCTCATTCCGACTACAGCCCCACCATTCACCCTCGCACAAGTATCCCAGGGGAGTCCGGGGCTGTGAAACCCCCGGTGCCGGCCGCAAGTCCTGCGCTCACCAGGATTTCCAACCGATCAGCAGCCCCAGGTCCTCCGCGACCGCCCGCCCGCGAAGTGCCTGTACCTCAGCCATCGGGGCCATCCGCGGCAACGTCGCCGCGACCAGCGCGGCATCGGCAAGCGTAATCGTCCCGCGCCGGGCGACCAGCGTGAAGGGCAGCGGTCCTGTCGTCCACCAGGCAGGCCCCCCCGGCAGCAGCTCGGTGATCCGGGGCAGGGCGACCAGTAGGGCGGCCAGCACCGGATGGCCCGGCGGGGCCGCGATGAACGAGTTGGCGAGCAGAAGCCCCCCCGTCGAGGTCAGCCTCGGCACGTCCTCGGTCAGTGCCAGCAGTCCGCGGAGCGGCATCAGATCGTGAAAGCCGACATCGTCGCGCGCCGGATACCAGTCGCAGTCCAGGTAAATGCCGCCATGCTGCGCGAGAATTGCATAGCGCAGCGCATCGACCGCACCGGGATAGTCGCCGCGATCAAGCATCGCGCGGCAAACGGGCTCGTCCAGATAACCCGCTTCGGCAAGCGCCTCTTCGCGCCACAGCCGGTATGCATAGCCCTGCGCCGCCGCATGTCCGGCCCATGCCGCCACCGCGGGTGGAACGGGCTGCGGACCGATCCAGATCTGGTGGATCACACGCGGCACCTCGCGCTCGTTTGCGCTGGCGAGGTCGCGCCTTTCGGCGGTCGTCGCCTGCGCCAGATGCGCCAGCATTTCCGGCGGGGGAACGAGCAGAAGCTGAAGCCCCGCACGCGCCACGCGGTCGCCTTCGGCCTTGGCGAGGCGCAGCAAGGCCGCGTGAAGCCGGCGGTTCAGGCCCAGCGCCGTGACGGGTGGCAGTGCGCCCAGAACGGGGTCGTCTGCCAGCGCCTCCAGCGCGCGCCGCGCGGCGCCAAGATCGCGGGCGGCGACCTGTGCCTTCGCCTCCGCGATCCGGCTGTCGAGCACGGCCTTCAGGCTCATCGGCGTCTCCTCTTTGGCGGACGGTCGTGACCGAACGCGGTCAGGCTTTGGTCGGGTGCAAGCCCGTAGACAGGCCCCCAACCCTGCGCTAGCGTCCGTGGGGTTGTCGAGGGCGCGCCAGTGCAAGGCTGTGAGGTCCGGTTTGGCTGACAGGGGCCGCATGGCGTGAATGCTGAAAAGGATCTCCTTCGGATCGAGGCGCTAAAGGTCTCGTTCCAGTTGCCGCATGGTCGTCTGGATGCGGTTCGCGGGGCAAGCTTGCGTGTCCTGCCGGGCAAGGTCACGGCTCTTGTAGGCGAGTCGGGATCTGGAAAATCCATACTCAGTCAGACCGTCATGGGGTTGCAACCTAAAATTGCATCTGTCAGCGGACGTATCCTGTTTTCCGACCCCGAGGCCGGGGCGGGACCAATCGACATGCTTGCCCTGCCACGCGACGGTCGTGTCATCCGTTCGATTCGAGGCCGTCGCATGGGAATGATCTTCCAAGAGCCGATGACCTCTTTTTCGGCCCTTCACACGGTTGGAAACCAGATCGAGGAAGTGCTCAAGACACACACCCTGATGTCCCCGGCCGAGCGGCGCGCGGCCTGCGAGGAGATGTTGTCGCGTGTCGGTTTCGCCGAACCGGGGCGGGTGTTCGACATGTATCCGTTCGAGTTGTCGGGCGGGATGCGGCAGCGCGCGATGATCGCGATGGCGCTGATCTGCAAGCCCGCACTTCTGATCGCGGACGAGCCGACGACCGCGCTCGACGTGACGATCCAGGCGCAGATCCTGCGCCTTCTGCGCGACCTTCAGCAAGAGATGGGCATGGCGATCCTGCTCATCACCCATGATCTTGGCGTCGTGGCCAACATCGCCGACGAGGTGGTGGTGATCTATCAGGGCGAAGTCATGGAAGCGGGGCCGGTGACGCCGATCTTCCGCGCGCCGCGCCATCCCTACCTCAAGGGCCTGATGGCCGCGATTCCGCGCTTCGGGATGGCCGGGACCGAGCGGCTTCGCCCGCTGCGCGAGATCAAGGTCGATCACCAGAGCCTTCTGTCGGGCGTGGGGCAGCCGAAGGCGGCGGCCGATGCGCCAGAGGTGCTGCTGTCCGTGCGCGGGCTTGCCAAGACCTATGCCACCCGCAACCAGGACTGGAAGACCGCGCCAGCAAAGGCGCGTCCCGCCGTCGACGATGTCGGCTTCGACATCCGGCGGGGTGAGTGTCTGGGCCTTGTGGGCGAAAGTGGCTGCGGCAAGACGACGGTCAGCAAGATCCTGATGCGCGCCGTCACGCCGGATGCGGGGTCGGTCACGTTCGACGATGGCACGGGGCCGATCGACGTGCTGAAAGCCGAGGGAGAGGCGCTTCAGGCGCTGCGGACCAAGGTGCAGATGGTGTTCCAGGACCCGGTGTCGTCGCTGTCGCCGCGCATGACGGTCGGCAACATCCTTGGCGAGCCGTTCGACATCCATCACCGATCCGAGGGCGGTCGCCGGCACGAGGTGGTGTCGGCCCTGCTGCGCGCCATAGGGCTCGATCCCGGCGCGGCGCAGCGCTATCCGCACAGCTTCTCGGGCGGACAGCGGCAGCGCATCGGCATTGCGCGGGCGCTGGCGCTGGGTCCGCGCCTTGTCATCTGCGACGAGCCTGTGTCCGCGCTCGATGTATCGGTGCAGGCGCAGATCCTGAACTTGCTCAAGGACCTTCAGAAGGATCTCGGTCTGACCTACCTCTTCATCTCGCACAACCTCGCGGTCGTCGACTACATGGCCGACCGCGTGGCCGTGATGTGGGCCGGACGGATCGTCGAGATCGCCTCGCGCGAGACGATCATGACGGCCCCGGTGCATCCCTACACGCGCGCGCTGCTGGGGGCCGTGCCGTTCCCGGACCTCGACCGACCGCTCGACTTCGCGACCGCCGGCGAGACGAGCCGGGCCGCCAGCGGCGGCTGGTCGCGCGTCTTCTGCGATGAAGAGGGCGAGGCCGACGCGATGGCGCCCGCCGATCTCGGCGACGGTCACTTCGTTCTGGCCCGCCGCAGTGCGGATGTGCGCGAGTTGCGGGCGTGATTTCGCGGCGCGGCACGCTCGGCCTGCTGGCCGCCGCAGCCCTTCCGCGCGCGGCCTTTGCCGCCGGGGCGGAGCCCGACATTTTCCGTGACGCTGTCGCGGCGGGAGAGCTTCCCCCCGTTCTGTCGCGCCTGCCGCGCAATCCGCGCGTGGTCCCGCTGTCGCAAATGGGGCGGGCGACCGGCCAGCACGGCGGGACGATCCGCATGCTGGTGGGCGGGCAGCGCGACGTGCGGCTGATGCCGATCTACGGGTACTCGCGGCTGGTTGGCTATGACGAGGCGCTGCGGATACAGCCCGACATCCTTGCCAGCGTGACGGTCGAAGAGGACCGCATCTACACCTTCCACCTGCGCGAGGGACATCGCTGGTCCGACGGCGCACCCTTCACCGCCGAGGATTTCCGCTACTGCTGGGACGATGTCATCAACAACACCGATCTCTACAAGGGTGGTCCGCCGATCGACCTCATCTCGGGGGACGGGCAGGTGGTGCGCTTCGAGGTGCTGGATGAGCTGACCGTGCGCTATGGCTGGGACAGCCCGATGCCGGACTTCCTGCCGCAGCTGGCCTCGCCGACGCCGTTGCTGCTGGCGTTGCCCGGTCATTACATGCGCCAGTTTCACGCAAGCTATCGCTCGGAGGCCGAGCTTGCGCCTTTGATAGAAGAGTTCCGGGTGGATGACTGGGCCGATCTGCACACCAAGATGGCGCGCCAGAACCGCCCCGAGAACCCCGATCTGCCGACGCTCGAGCCGTGGCGACCGCGCACCGCACCTCCGGCCGAGCAGTTCGTGTTCGAGCGCAACCCCTTCTTTCACCGGGTGGACGAGGCGGGCACCCAGTTGCCTTATGTCGACCGCGTGGTCCTCAATGTCGCCTCGGCCGAGATCATCGGGGCCAAGACGTCGACGGGCGAAAGCGACCTTCAGGCGAACGGTCTCAGCTTTCCCGACTACACGCTGATGAAACATGCCGAGGATATCTATCCGCTGAAGGTGGCGCTCTGGAAGCGAACCCAAGGGTCGAGCGTGGCGCTGTTGCCGAACCTCAACTGCAAGGACGACGTCTGGCGACGGCTGTTTCAGGATGTGCGCGTGCGCCGGGCGATGTCGGTGGCGATCAACCGCGAAGAGATCAACAAGGTCATCTTTTACGGCCTCGGGCGGGAAAGCGCAGACACGCTACTGCCCGAAAGCCCACTCTACCGCGAAGAGTATGCTCGCGCCTGGGCGCAATACGACCCCGACCTTGCCAACGCCCTTCTGGACGAGGCGGGCCTGTTTCAGCGGGACGGATCGGGCATGCGCCTTCTGCCCGGGGGACGACATGCCGGCATCATCGTCGAGACATCGGGGGAAAGCACGCTCGAGACGGACGTGCTGCAGCTGATCACCGATCACTTCCGCGATGTGGGACTGCCGCTTTACATCCGAACCTCGCAGCGCGACATCTTCCGCAGTCGCGCAATGGCAGGCGATGTCCTGATGGGCGTGTGGCAGGGCATCGACAACGCGGTTCCCACCGCCGACATGAGCCCGACCGCGCTTGCGCCCACCGCTGACGACCAGTTGCAATGGCCCGTCTGGGGGCTGCACTACCTGTCGGGCGGGACGCAGGGGCGCGCGCCCGACCTTAGCGAGGCGGCAGACCTCGTTCGGCTGGTCAGCGCCTGGCGCAACACCTCGTCTACCGCCGAGCGCGAGGCGATCTGGCACCAGATGCTGGCGATCCGGGCGGATCAGGTGTTCTCGATCGGCACGGTCAACGGAGCGTTGCAACCCATCGTCCACGCCTCGAGCCTTCGCAACGTGCCGCAGGAGGCCCTCTACGGCTTCGATCCGACGAGCTACTTCGGGGCCTATCTGCCGGACACGTTCTTTTTCGATGAAAGCGTCGCATCGTGATCCGCTATGTCTTCTGGCGGGTCCTCGCCATGATCCCGACGCTGCTGCTGATCTCGTTCCTCGTCTTTCTGATCATCGAACTGCCCCCCGGCGACTTCTTCGAAAGCTATGTCTCCGAGCTGCGCGCGCTGGGCGAAGAAGCTGACCTCGCCGAGATCGAGATGCTGCGAGAGCGCTACGGCTTTGATCAACCCTTCCTGATCCGCTACGTCAACTGGGTCGGCGGGATGCTGGTCGGGGACTTCGGCTATTCGTTCGAGTACCGCCTGCCGGTGAACGAGGTCGTGGGCGACCGGCTTTGGCTGACGGTTGTGCTTTCGGTGTTCACGATCCTCTTCACCTGGGCGCTGGCCTTTCCGATCGGCATCTACTCGGCCACGCACCAGTATAGCTGGGGCGATTACGGACTGACTTTCCTTGGCCTTATGGGCATCGCCGTGCCGAACTTCATGCTGGCGCTGATCATCATGTATTTCGCCAACGTCTGGTTCGGCATCTCGATCGGCGGGCTGATGGACCGCGAGTTTACCGGCCAGCCGATGAGCTGGGACAAGTTCACCTCGATCCTGTCGCACATCTGGATTCCCGTGGTGATCATCGGCACGGCAGGCACGGCGGGGATGGTTCGGCGGCTGCGGGCGAACCTGCTGGACGAGTTGCAGAAGCAATACGTGATCACCGCCCGCGCCAAGGGCCTGCCGCCGGGCAAGGTTCTGCGGAAGTATCCGCTTCGGATGGCGCTCAACTTCTTCATCGCCGACATCGGCTCGATCCTGCCCGCGATCATCTCGGGGGCCGAGGTGACGGCGATCGTGCTGTCGCTCGAGACGACGGGACCGATGCTGATCCGCGCGCTGCAAAGCCAGGACATGTATCTGGCGGGGTCGTTCCTGATGTTCCTCGCCTTCCTTACCGTCATCGGAGTGCTCGTGTCGGACATCCTGCTCGCGCTTCTCGACCCACGCATCCGGCTAGGCGCAGGAAGCGCGCGATGACCGACACGCAATCGCGCAACCCCTTGCCCGAGCCGGGTGCGCCGATGACGCACTTCGTCTCGGACGCGCCGTTTGACCCCTATGCCGCCGAGAAGCGCGATGGTGGCGAGGCCGCGCAGGCGTCGCAGCTTCGCCTCATGTGGTGGCAGTTCCGGCGGCACCGCGTGGCGGTCGTGTCGGGCATCTTCCTGATCTTCATGTATGCGACGACCCTGATTTCCGAGTTTCTGGCCCCCTACAATCTGCACACCCGCAACACCGACTTCATCCACGCGCCGCCGCAGGGCATCCGCATCTTCCATGAGGGGCAGCTCGTCGCCCCCTTCGTCTATGGCCGCACGATGACACTCGACATGGAGAACCTGCGGCGCGTCTACACCGAGGATCGCACCGACGTTCAGACGCTGCGCTTCTTTTGCAGTGGCGACCCCTACAAGTTCTGGGGGATGTTCGATGCCGATACGCATCTCGTCTGCCCAGCGGAAGGGGGGCAGATGTTCCTTCTGGGCACCGACCGCCTTGGCCGGGACGTGCTGTCGCGTATCATCTATGGTGCGCGCATCTCGCTGACCATCGGGCTGATCGGTGTCACGCTCAGCTTCGTGCTGGGCATCGTGATCGGCGGGCTGGCGGGCTATCACGGCGGCTGGTTCGACAACATAGTGCAGCGGGTCATCGAGGTTCTTCAGTCGATCCCGTCGATCCCGCTCTGGATGGCGCTGGCCGCGATCATTCCTGTCACATGGAGTCCGATCCTCGTCTATGCGGGGATCACGGTGATCCTTGCCATGCTCGACTGGACAGGCCTTGCGCGCGCGGTACGCTCGAAGCTTCTGTCGCTGCGGGAAGAGGATTACGTTCTGGCCGCCAGGCTGATGGGTGCGGGCAGCGGGCGCATCATCGGCCGGCACATGATCCCTGGCTTCATGTCGCACCTGATCGCCAGCGCCACGCTGACCATCCCCGGCATGATCCTTGGCGAAACGGCGCTCTCGTTCCTCGGGATCGGCCTGCGCCCTCCGATCACAAGCTGGGGCATCCTTCTGACCGAGGCGCGCAGCGTGAACACCATCGCGCTTTACCCGTGGCTTCTTTATCCGGTCGTGCCCGTCGTGCTGGTGGTGCTCGCGTTCAATTTCCTCGGTGACGGTCTCCGCGACGCCGCCGATCCCTATACGTGACCGATCCGATGCCCGACCGGTTCGAGAATGCGCGCATCCTGATGTACAGCCACGACACGTTCGGGCTGGGCCACCTGCGGCGGTGCCGCGCCATCGCCCATGCGCTTGTCGAGCAGTATCGCGGGCTGAGTGTGCTGATCATCTCGGGCTCGCAGATCGCGGGGGCCTTCGACTATCGCGCGCGCGTCGACTTCGTGAAGATCCCCAGCGTCATCAAGCTGCGGAACGGCGAATACACCTCGATGTCGACGCACATGGACCTGCAGGACACCATCGCGATGCGCCGGTCGATCATCCGGCACACCGCCGAGACGTTCCAGCCCGACATCCTGATCGTCGACAAGGAGCCGATGGGCCTTCGTGGCGAGATGGAAGAGACGCTGGGCTACCTGCGCTCGCGCGGGACGACGCTGGTGCTGGGCCTTCGCGACGTGATGGACGCGCCCCATCTGCTCGAGGCGGAGTGGAAACGCTCGGACGTGCTGGCCAAGATCGACCGATTCTACGATCAGGTCTGGGTCTATGGGCCGCCCGAGTTCCACGACCCGCTGGTGGGGCTCGACGTGCCGCCCGGCGTGCGCGCGAAGATGGAATTCGTGGGCTTCCTTCAGCGCCGCGCCCTGCACGAGGCGCAATCCTCGAACCGTCCGTCGGGGGAATACATCCTTGTGACGACGGGCGGCGGCGGCGATGGCGCCGATCTCGTGCGCGAGGTTCTAGCCGCCTATCGCCACGATCCGGCCCTGCCCATCAAGGCCCTGATCGTGCTTGGCCCCTACATGTCCGCGGAGCAGCGCAGCGATTTTCTGCGGCAGGGGCAGACGATCCCCAATATCGAGGTGATCGAGTTCGACACGCGGATGGAAGAGCTGATCGCGACCTCGACCGCGGTGGTCGCCATGGGCGGCTACAACACCTATTGTGAAATCCTGTCTTTCGATAAGCCGGCGCTGATCGTGCCGCGCACGACCCCCCGCGAAGAGCAGTTGCTGCGTGCGCGGCGGGCAAGCGAGCTTGGGCTGGTCGACATGCTGTTGCCGGAGGAGGCCGACGATCCGGGGCGTATGGCGGCAGCGTTGCGGTCCCTGCCGCACCGCGCCCCGCCGTCCCACGCGCCTGATGGGCTGCGCCTCGAGGGGTTGTCGAACATCGCGCGGATCGTGGGGGACGACCTGCGCCGGAGGCGCGAGCGGACCGGGCGGTTCAAGGCGCTGCCGTGACCGCTGCGCCGAACCGGCGGATCGCAGTTCTTGTGAAGGGCTGGCCAAGGCTGTCCGAGACCTTCATCGCCCAAGAGCTGCGCGGGCTCGAGGAAGCGGGCCTCGAGCTTGCCATCGTCTCGTTGCGCCATCCGACCGATGCCAAACGCCACGCCGTCCACGGCGAGGTGACGGCCCCGGTGACGTACCTGCCCGAATATCTGTATCAGGAGCCGCTGCGGGTGCTGCGCGGCCTGCGGGCCGCGTGCCGCCATCCGGGGTTCGCCGCCGCCTTGCGTTCCTTCCTGCGCGACTTGCGGCGCGACATGACGCCGAACCGGGTGCGACGCTTCGGGCAGGCCGCCGTGCTGGTGGCCGAGTGGCCGGACGGGGCCGAATGGCTGCACGCGCATTTCATCCACACACCTGCCTCGGTCGCGGATTACGCCGGGCAGATCCGGGGCGTGCCCTTCAGCGTTTCGGCCCATGCCAAGGACATCTGGACCTCACCCGACTGGGAGCTTGCGGGAAAGCTCGACCGGGCGCGCTGGGCCGTGACCTGCACGGCGACGGGGCACGCGCATCTGTCCGCGCTGGCGAGGGCGCCCGAGCGGGTTCACCTGAGCTATCACGGGCTGAACCTGTCGCGCTTTCCCCGCTTCGAGGGGGAGAGGCAGAAGCGGGACGGCTCTGATCCCGATGACCCGGTGCGGATCGTCAGCGTGGGGCGGGCGGTGCCGAAGAAGGGCTACGATACGCTGCTGCGCGCTCTCGCCCTGCTGCCAGAGCGGCTGCACTGGCGCTTCGTGCATTATGGCGGCGGGCCGGATCGTGCGGCCCTGCGGGCGCTCGCCGCCTCGCTCGGGATTGCCGATCGGGTGGAGTGGCTGGGCGCGGTCGACCAGGCCGAGGTGCTGGCCGCCTACCGCGAGGCCGACCTTTTCGCGCTCGCGTGCCGCGTGACGCCGGACGGCGATCGGGACGGGCTGCCCAATGTTCTGGTTGAGGCGGCAAGCCAGGGCCTGTGCTGTGTTGCGACGGATGTCTCGGGCATCCCCGAGCTGTTCGCCGACGGGCGCAACGGCCTGCTGGTGCCGTCCGAGAACCCGCCCGCCCTTGCCGGGGCGCTTGGCCGCGCGATCCGCGACCCCGACCTGCGCGCGGCGCTGGGGTCGGCCGCCGAGGCGCAGGTCCGCGAGACGCTGGACTATCATCGCAGCGTCGGCCATCTCGTCGCCCTCTTCCAACGCGAGTGGAGCCGCGCATGACATCCCGGCACGTCTTCTTCTACGTCCAGCATCTGCTTGGCATCGGGCATCTGGCGCGCGCAAGCCGCATCGCCCGGGCCCTGATCGCCGAGGGGATGCAGGTGACGCTGGTGACGGGCGGGCTGCCGGTGCCGGGCTTTCCGGGGGCGGATATCCCGCATCTGGCCCTGCCGCCTGTTGCGGTTGCGGATGGGGGCTTCCGGGGCCTGGTCGACGTCACTGGCACGCCCGTCGATGCTGCGTTCCTTGACCGCCGCCGCGATGCGCTGCTTGCGGCCTTTCATCAGGCGCGGCCCGACGTGGTGATGATCGAGGCCTTCCCCTTCGGCCGCAAGCAGGTGCGGTTCGAGCTTTTGCCCCTGATCGAGGCGGTCGAGGCCGCGAGGCCGCGCCCGATCCTCGTGACCTCGCTGCGCGACATTCTGCAAAGGCGCGGCAAGATCGAACGTGACGAGGAAACGGCCAACCTCGTGAACCGCCATTTCGACCGGGTGCTGGTGCATGGCGATCCAAGGTTTGCAGCCCTCGGCGACAGCTTTCCGCTGGCGGACCGGATCGCGGCCAAGGTGGTCTATACCGGTCTCGTCTGCCCGCCACTGCCTGCGATGCCTGTCGAGCGGTTCGATGTGGTCGTGTCGGCGGGCGGCGGGGCGGTCGGGGCCAGCCTGGTGCGCGCGGCGGCCGGGGCTGCGCGCCTTCTGCCCGAGGTCCCGTCCTGGTGCATCATCACCGGCCCGAACCTGCGCCAGCCGGACTACGACGCGCTGGCCGCTACCGTGCCGCCAGGCGTCACCCTGACGCGGTTCCGCAGCGATCTGACAAGCCTTCTGTCAGGCGCCCGTCTGTCCGTCTCGCAGGCGGGCTATAACACGGTCGGTGACATCCTGCTTGCCGGGTGCCGCGCGATCCTGATCCCCTATACGGCGCAGGGCGAGACCGAGCAGGCCGACCGGGCCGAGCGTCTGGCCCGGCTGGGACGTGCCACCGTTCTTGAGGATACAGGACTGACGGCGGAAGGACTTGCCGAGGCGGTCAAGGGCGCGCTTGCACAGACCCTGTCGACTTCCGAGCCGCTTCTGGATACAGACGGCGCTTCCCGAACCGCACGTATCCTGCAACAGCTTGTGACCAGGGCCGAAGTCGTCGGCCTTTGACCGCCTTATCCCGGTCCGCTACGGTCGCGCTTTCGCGCCATTTTTATTTCGGCAGTCCGCTTCATGGAACCACGGTTCTCCAAATACATCTGGAAGCACACGCGGCGGCAGCAGCTTTGGATCCTGCTGATCGTCGCTCTGTCGATGATCCCGTTCTACTTCGCGTTCGACCTGCCCAAGCGCATCGTCAACGGCCCGATCCAGGGTGAGGGGTTCGAGACGCCGGGTGCCACGCAGCCGTTCCTGCCTGCAACGCTCGACCTGCCGCTGATCGGCAGCATCGACCTGCCCGGCGGTTTAGAGCTTGACCGGCTCGAGACGCTCGTCGCGCTGAGCCTGACCTTCCTCGGGCTCGTGATCATAAACGGCGCCTTCAAATTCTACATCAACACCTACAAGGGCCAACTCGGCGAGCGCCTGCTGCGCCGCATCCGGTTCGAGCTTGTGGATCGCATCCTTCGCTTCCGCCCCAGCTACTTCAAGCACGTCAAGGGCGCCGAGATGTCGAGCATGGTGAAGGACGAGGTAGAGCCGCTGGGCGGCTTCACCGGCGATGCCTTCGTGCAACCGGCCCTTCTGGGCGGGCAGGCTCTGACGGCGCTTCTGTTCATCTTTGTGCAGAACGTCTGGCTGGGGCTGGTCGCCCTGACGATGGTGATGGTCCAGCTTGCCATCATCCCCCGCTTGCGTCGCCGCCTGATCGAGCTCGGTCGCGAACGGCAGCTTTCGGCGCGCGAGCTGGCAGGGCGGGTCAACGAGATCGTCGAGGGTGTGAACACCATCCATGCCTACGACACATCGAACTACGAGCGGGCCGACATCTCGACCCGGCTCGGTGTGATCTTCCGCATCCGCTACGAGATCTACCAGCGCAAGTTCATGGTGAAGTTCCTCAACAACTTCCTGGCACAGGTGACGCCGTTCCTATTCTACCTGATCGGCGGCTACTTCGCGATCCGCGGCACGCTCGACGTTGGGCAGCTCGTCGCGGTCATCAACGCCTACAAGGAGTTGCCGGGACCGCTGAAAGAGCTGATCGACTGGGACCTGACGCGGCAGGACGTGCAGGTCAAATACGAGCAGGTCGTCGAGCAGTTCACTCAGGCCGAGTTGATCGACCCGCAGCTTCAGGCCATGTCGCCCTCTACCTCAGCCCGGCTTGTGGCCCCGCTTGTGGTCAACAACCTGACGCTCGACGACGACAGCGGCACGCGGCTTTTGCAGCATGTCTCCATGCGGCTTGACCCGGGCGAGACGGTCGCTGTCGTGGGCGACAGCAACAGCGGGGCCGATGCCATCGCCGAGGCGCTTGCGCGGATCACCTGGCCCAGCAGCGGGCGCGTCAGCGCGGGCGAGGATGACCTTCACGGCCTGCCGGAATCGGTAACCGGGCGGCGCATTTCCTATGCCTCGTCGGACACCTACTTCTTCTTCGGCTCGCTGCGGGACAACCTGCTTTACGGCCTGAAGCACACCCCCCTCGCAGCCCCCGACTATTCGGAGGCCGAAGCCAAGCGCAGGCGGTGGGAGAAGAACGAGGCGATGCGTTCGGGCAACCCTGACATCGATCTCGCGAGCGTCTGGATCGATCCGGCAGACATTACCGGCTCGAAGACAGGCGAGGTTTTTCCGGCGATCCTGAAGGTTCTCGATATCGTGCGGCTGTCGGACCAGGTGTTCGACTTCGCGCTGCATTCCACCTTCGACGTCCTGGCCGAGCCAAAGCTTGCCGAACAGCTTGTCGCCCTGCGACATGCCTTCCGCGAGGAACTGGACCGTCTCGGCCTTGACAGCCTTGTCGTGCCCTTCGCGCAAGGCAGCTACAATTCCGAGGCGCGGGTGGTCGACAACATCCTGTTCGGGGTGCTGACACAGGTGCGCGACGAGGCCGGGATGGCCGCCGGCACGGCCTATTTCAACCGGATCATCGACGAAAGCGGCCTGGGGACCAAGCTGTACGAGATGGGCCTTTCCATCGCCGAGACGACGCTCGAGCTGTTCCAGGACCTGCCACGGGACCACCCGTTCTTCGAGCGGCTGAGCTATATGGAGCCGGGCGACATTCCGAAATTCCAGGGCCTCGTGCAGCGGCTCAAGGGCCGGCCAGTCGACAGCATAAGCGCCGATGACCGAATGACGATGATCCGGCTCAGCTTCCTCTATGTCGAGCCGCAGCATCGCTTCGGCGTCCTGAACGAGGAACTGATGGAGAAGATCGTCGAGGTGCGCGAGATCTTCCACAAGGGCATCCCGCTTCACCTGCAAACCCTGTTCGAGCGCTATGATCCCGAGAGCTACCTTGCGGCGGGCAGCCTTCTGGACAACATCGTGTTCGGCAAGATCAACCACCGCTTCGACGATGCCGAGCGCCAGATCCGCAACGTCATCATCGGGCTGATGCAGACCGAGCCCGGCCTTTACAACCGCGTGCTGGAGGTCGGACTGGACTACAATCTCGGGGCCTCGGGGCGTCGCCTGACGCTGACGCAGCGGCAGAAGCTCAACCTCGCGCGGGCGCTGATTCGCCGCTCGGACTACTACATCTTCAACCGACCGCTCTCGGTGCTCGACAGGGGATTGCAGGAACAGATCCTGACCGATGCGCTTGCCTTTCTGCGGGCGGAAGACCCCAGTCCGGCGGTCCTTTGGGTGTTGTCGTCGCGGGCGTTCGCGAAACATTTCGGCCGGCTCGTGGTTTTCGACGACAAGATGATCGTTGACGAAGCGTCGCAGGAGACAAACGGGGCCAAGGCTGATACCTTGCAAATTGTCGTGAACCAGTGATCCGGTTTCCGAGTTCTGCAATTACACTTGCCTGCACAGGAGCGATCCACTCCGATGCTGCTGAAAGACGAAGTTCATGTTTTGCGGGGTGTCCCGCTGTTCGCCGGGATGGACCCGACGAAGCTGAAGCTGCTGGCTTTCGCTTCGGATCGGGTTCGTTACAAGCAGGGCCAGGTCCTGTTCCGGCAGGGCGACGAACCGAATGGTGCGTTCGTGATCCTCTCCGGCGAGGTCGAGGTGCTTGCCGGTCCGCATGACGCCGAACGGCGCGTAGGCACTGCAGGTGCGCGCGACGTGGTGGGCGAGGTTGCGATCCTGTCGGATCAGCCCCGCGATACGACTGTCACCGCCCGTTCGGATGTCGAGGCGCTGCGGATCACGAAGGATCATTTCCACAAGCTGCTCGCCTGCTGCCCCGGCACGATGGCCGAGATCATCCGTGTTCTGGGCGATCGGATGGCGCGGGCGAGCTGACCGGCTGGGCGCCACTCACCCGACTGCCAGAACCTCGAGCTCTGTGCTGCCGCTTGGCCTGCGCCAGACGACCACATCCCCGACGCGCGCGCCCATCAGCGCCCGGCCCAGCGGCGAATGGGCCGTGACACGCCCCTGCGAGGCGTCCGCCTCGTCCTCGCCCACGATGCGGAACCGATGCTCGTCCCCTTCGGCATCGCAGACAGTCACGACCGCCCCGAACGACACCTCCCCCGCCGGGCGCATCGCGGGATCGACAAGGATGGCCGACCGCAGCCGGGCCTGTAGATAGCGGATGTCCCGCTCGGCCGCCGCCTCGGGCAGGCGGTCAAGCCGGTCCGGCCTTGCCCGCAGCGCGGCCAGACGCTCTTGCGTCTCGGCCAGACGCGAGCGCAGCGCGGCAAGACCCTCGGGGGTGACATGGTTTGGTTGCGGCGGGATCGGCAGGTCCGGCAGGGGCGTCAGGTCCGGCCCGTCCTCTTTGACGAAGGCGCGGCTCATCGGACGATGACTTCGAGCGGATCGTAGGCAATCCCCTCTCCCCAGGCGACCGCGGCAAGGCTGTCAGGCTTGAAGCGTATGCGGCCAAGGTCGAGGTCGCCCCGTCCGAAGAAGCGACGCTCGGTCACCACGCCCTCGGGGTCGCGCCAGTCAGGGTCAAGCTGGCCCGCGAGAACGGAGCAGCGGAAGAAGAACTCGACCTGATGGAAGCCTGTGGCCGGATCGTGGAACTCGTTCACGAGGCAGGGCGCACCGACCGATACGGTCAGTCCGGTCTCTTCCCGTACCTCGCGGATCAGGTTGTCCGGCAGTGACGACCCCGCCTGCACGCCTCCCCCCGGCGCGCACCACAGGTCGGACCGCGCACCCGGATAGGCGTTCACCAGAAGCAGACGATCCTCGTGCAGGATCAGGGCGCGCGCGGCAAGGCG
>JANPJD010000152.1:0-2074 GCA_031425325.1 Rhodobacterales bacterium
GCCCGAAAGCGTCATCCACGTCACGAGAACCGCGATCCCCATCACCATCCAGAAGGCGTAGCTGAAGATGTATCCCGTCTGCGCCCGTCCCGCGAGGCGCGAGAAGAAGGGCACGATCCCCATCGCCACCCCGTTGATCGAACCGTCGATCACGTCGCCGTCGCCGCGTTTCCACAACAACTGCGCAAGCGAGCGGACGGGCCGGACAACAAGCGCGTCGTAGATCTCGTCGAAGTACCACTTGTTCAGCAAGAAAAGGTACAGCGGCCGCTGGTTCGCCGCGAGACGGCCCGGCAGATCGGGGCGGCGGATGTAGAACTGGAAGGCGAGCGCAAAGCCCGCGAGCATGGCGATGAACGGGCTAAGACGGACCCAGGCGGGCACATAATGCGCGTCGTGAAGGACGGTGTTCTCGGGCCCGATGAACAGCGCCCCCTGAACCGGCACGGGGACGGCGGCGGTCACGGCAGCCCCATCGGGCGCGGTGGTGGCTTCGCCGTGTCCCGCCTCGGGCGCATCGGCCTCTGTCGTGGCGACGGTGCCGGCCGCCGCCTCGTCGGCGTGACCCTCGGCACTTTCATGGGCGACGGCAGGCATGCCGAACCAGGTGCGAACCTTGTCTTCGTCGCCGAAGAAGACCGAATACCAGATCATGCCCGAGAACACCGCGCCAAGCGCCAGCACGCCCAGCGGCACAAGCATTGTCCGGGGGCTTTCATCGGCATGGTCATGCGTGTGGTGATTGCCCCTGGGTGCCCCATAGAAGGTCAGGAACATCAGCCGCCACGAGTAGAAACTCGTCATCGCGGCGGCCGCGACCAGCAGCCAGAAGACCCCTTGGTTGACGACGAAGGCGCTTTCGATGACCGCATCCTTCGACAGGAATCCAGCAAAGCCGATCGGCACGCCGACCAGATCATAGCTGAACGGAATGCCGACGCCCGTGATGGCGAGCGTGCCGATCATCATCGCCCAGAAAGTGTAGGGCAGCTTGCGCCGCAGGCCGCCGTAGTTCCGCATGTCCTGTTCGTGGTGCATCCCGTGGATGACCGAGCCTGCGCCAAGGAACAGGAGCGCCTTGAAGAAGGCGTGGGTGAAGAGGTGAAACATCGCGACCGAGTAGACGCCGACGCCCGCCGCCACGAACATGTAGCCAAGCTGCGAGCAGGTCGAATAGGCGATCACGCGCTTGATGTCGTTCTGCACCAGGCCGACCGTCGCCGCAAAGAAGGCGGTCGCAGCCCCGATCACGGTCACGAAGGCCATAGCCTCGGGCGCATATTCCAGGATCGGCGACATGCGGCACAGAAGAAAAACGCCCGCCGTCACCATCGTCGCCGCATGGATCAGCGCCGAGACGGGGGTCGGCCCCTCCATCGCGTCGGGCAGCCAGGTGTGCAGGAACAACTGCGCCGACTTGCCCGCAGCCCCAAGGAACAGAAGCACCGCGATCAGGTTCGCTGCGTTCCACTCGGCCCACAGGAACGTCACACTCGTCTCGGCCAGCACCGGACCGGCGGCGAAGATGTCGTCGAAGCGCACCGAATCCACCAGGAAGAACAGCGCGAAGATGCCCAGAAGGAAGGCGAAGTCGCCGACGCGGTTGACGATGAAGGCCTTCATCGCGGCGGCGTTGGCCGACTGCTTGCGGTAGTAGAACCCGATCAGCAGGTAGGACGCGACGCCCACCCCCTCCCAGCCGAAGAACATCTGCACGAGGTTGTCGGCCGTCACCAGCATCAGCATGGCAAAGGTGAAGAACGAGAGATAGGCGAAGAAGCGCGCCTTGTAGGCCTCGCCCTGGCGCCAATTCTCGTCATGCGCCATGTAGCCGAAGGAATAGAGGTGCACGAGCGCCGAGACCGAGGTGATCACCACCAGCATGATCGCCGTCAGCCGGTCGAGGCGGATCGCCCATTCTGCGCCGAACGACCCCGAGTCCATCCAGCGCGCCAGCACGATCTGCTGCGTCTGGCCGTCGAAGGTCAGGAACACGATCCACGACAGCAACGCCGCGAGGAACAGAAGGCCCGTGGCAATCACCTGCCCCGCCGTCTCGCCCAGCACCCGCCAG
>JANPJD010000153.1:0-32943 GCA_031425325.1 Rhodobacterales bacterium
GAGGAGTGATGCGATGACCAGCAAGGCACCCCCCGTCCCGCCCGCAAACCGCAGCCCGAAAGGACCGGGCGAGGCCGACCACGGGCTGCCCGAACCCGGCACCGGCGCGCTGCCCCCCAAGATCCCGGAAAAGACCGGCCAGGCGGGCAACACCCACGTCAACACAACCAACCAGGGCCATCAGCAGGATCGGTGAACCATGTCGAGATCGGACAAGACCCCCGCGGCGACCCGCCACGGCGGCCCCGGCGCGTCGCACGAGGACGCAACGAAGCCCCCGCCCCCCAAGACGCCACCCGACGACCACGGCAACCGCAGCTCGGTCTCGGGCGGCGGCGGCGAGCGCGACACGCATCACACGCGCGACGAACGCCTGAAATAGCGTCATCCGCCGACAGCGCGGCACAGATCAGGTGTCGCGCTGTCGTCATCCGGTTGCAGATCGGGGCGCCCCTGAGGCATTCTCGCCTCAAGGAGGAGTCGTCGATGATCACCGTGCGCCTGTCCCCTGATACTGCCCATCCGGCCTGCTCGGCCATGCTGGCGCCAGTCGAAGCCGTCGAACGGCGGCGCAAGCCCGCATGAGTGCGGCAGCACAGCCGACCGCCTCGGCGGCAATGTGGTTGCGCGCCGCCGTCGTTGTCCTTGGCCTTGCCGCACCGGCCGCGGCCCAGGAGGTTGATCTGGAGCTTGTGCTTCTCGCCGATGCGTCGGGCTCGATCACCGAGGACGAGATTGCGTTTCAGCGCCAGGGCTACGCGCAGGCCATCACGGACCCCGCAGTGCTCGACGTCATTGCGAACACTTTGACCGGCAGCATCGCAGTCACCTATGTGGAATGGGCCGCGAACCAGGCGACCGTCGTGGAGTGGACGGTGATCGACGGCCCCGCCAGCGCCACCGGCTTTGCCGAGGCCCTGCTGGCTCCGCCCCGCCTCGCCTTCGGGCGCAACGCAATCGGCTCGGCCCTGCTAGAGGGCAAGCGACTGATCGAGACGAACCAGATCACCGGACTGCGCCGCGTCATAGATTTCTCGGGCGACAGCGCGAACAGCTACGGCGGCCCGCCGGTCGAGGCCGCCCGCGACGAGGTCGTGGCGGCGGGGATCACGATCAACGGCCTTCCGATTCTCTGCGATACTTGCATCAGCGGCTCGCGCCCCAACCTCGAGGCGCTATATACCGAGCGGATCATCGGCGGGCCGGGGGCCTTCGTCGTTACGGCCGACAGCCGTGCAACCTTCGCCGACGCCGTCCGGCGCAAGCTGATCCTCGAGATCTCGGGCACCATGCCACCGCAGGACGTTGCGGTCGCAGCCCCCTAGTCCTGAAGGGCCTGAACGTAGCTGGCCAGTTGCACAAGTCGCACCGGCGTCGGCGTCGCGATCCCGTCGCCGCCGTCGTAGAGCACGAGGTCGCCGTCAAGCAGCGGCGCGAACTGCGGCATCACCCGACCGTCTTCCTGTGCATAGCCCCAGATCTGGGCCATCACGCGGGTTGTCGGAAAAGTGCCGCCGTTGCGTGCCGAAATGCCGGTCAGATCGGCAGGCTTCTGCGCCAGACCTGCGCCGCCAGAGCCGTCTCCCCGGCCTTCGCTGCCATGGCAGATCGCGCAATAGGCCTCGTAATCCTCGGCGGCGGTCGGGACGGCGGCTGCACGCGATGCAGGTTCCGTCGAAACACAGGCCGCGAGGAGGGCCGCAAGGCCGAGCGGAAGCACAAGGGTAACGGGCGGAACGGGTCGCATCGGGGCCTCGCTGCAAGGTCCTTCATTCAAACCACGCCCGGCTTCGGTGTGCAACGCCGCTCAGACGACGCGGCCGGCCTCCAGCCGCACGATCCGGTCCATGCGCGCGGCAAGCGCCGGGTTGTGCGTGGCGATCAGCGCGGAAAGGCCCGTCTCGCGGACCACCTGCATCAGGACCTCGAACACCTGATCCGAGGTGGCGGGGTCGAGGTTGCCGGTCGGCTCGTCCGCGAGCAGAAGGCGCGGCGCATTGGCGAGCGCCCGGCAGAACGCGACCCGCTGCTGCTCGCCCCCCGACAGCGCGGCAGGCCGGTGCCCTGCGCGCGCCGCAAGCCCGACCTGGTCCAGCAGCCCGCGCGCCCGCGCCTCGGCCCTGGCCCGCGCGACGCCTTCGGCAAGCTGCGGGATCACGATATTCTCGAGCGCCGAGAACTCGGGCAAGAGGTGGTGGAACTGGTAGATGAAGCCGACATCCGCCCGGCGCGCCGCCGTCCGCGCCCGGTCGTCGAGGCCGTCCATCGACCGGCCCGCATGGCGTACCTCGCCCGCGTCCGCCGTATCTAGAAGACCCGCAATGTGCAGCAGCGTCGACTTGCCCGCCCCGGACGGTGCGACCAGCGCCACGACCTCGCCCGGCGCCACCGCAAGCGTGGCCCCGCGCAGCACCTGAACCTCGCCGGGCTTGCCCGGATTGTAGGTCTTGGTCAGGCCTGCCAGATCCAGCATCGGCTTACTCATAACGCAGCGCCTCGACCGGATTCATCCGGGCCGCCCGACGGGCCGGAAAGATCGTGACGACGAAGGACAGCCCGAGCGAAAGCGAGACCGCCGCCAGCACGTCCGCCACCTGCAACTTGGCGGGCAGCGCGTAGATGCCGCGGATCGACGGGTCCCAGACGCCGCCGCCCGAGACGTAATTCACAAGGCTGAAGATCGGGTCGATCCAGATCGCGAACAGGCAACCCAGTACGACGCCGAGTGCAGTCCCGACCACCCCGGTAAACGCGCCGCAGAGGAAGAAGACCCGCAGGATTGACCCCTCGGTCAGCCCCATGGTCCGCAGAATGCCAATGTCCCGGCCCTTGTTCTTCACCAGCATGATCAGGCCCGAGACGATGTTCATTGCCGCAATCAGCACCAGCACCGACAGGATCACGAACATCACGTTGTCCTCTACGTCGAGCGCGCGCAGGAAACTTCCAGCGCTGTCGCGCCATGTCCAGAACATGACCTGACCGCCGCCGGCATCGGCTAGGGCAGGCAGCAGCGCCTCGACCGCTTCGGGCTCGGCGACCATGACCTCGATCTCGTCCGCCGTCCCCTCGCGGTTGAAGTAGGATTGCGCCTCGGCGAATGGCATGTAGAGGCGCGTCTGGTCGATGTCGTAGCGCCCCGCGCTGAAGACGTAGACGACTTCATAGGCGCTGACGCGCGGGCTGGTGCCGAAGGCCGTACGCGCACCGTCGGGCGAGATCAGGCGGATGCGGTCGCCGACAGTCACACCCAGCGTGCGCGCGACACCCGAACCGATCGCGACGCCCTGCGGGAAGCGCGCAAGATCGCCGATCGCGTCATCCGACCGCGCTACCCGGGGGATCGTCGCGAGGTCCTCGGGGCGGATGCCGAACACTTCGACCCCGGCATTGCGCCCCTGGGCCGAGGCCATGACCTGCCCCTTCACGAGCGGGGCCGCCCGCGTGACGCCAGGCTCCTCGCCGAGCCGCGCCGCCAGCCCGTCATGGTCCTCAAGCGTCCGCACCGTCTGCCCGGTCTCGGTCACGCGGGGCGTCGCATAAACGGTCACATGCGCGTTGACCCCGAGGATCGTGTCGACGAACTCGGCCCGAAAGCCCGCCCGGACGCTCAGCGTCGCGATCAGCGCAAAGACCGCAAGCGTGATCCCGATCAGGCTGATCCAGGTCATTGTCGACACGCCACCCTCGGCGCGCCGCGCCCGAAGATAGCGCCAGGCGATCATCCACTCGAAGGCGGCGAAGGGGGGTGTGCGACTGGCCATGCGGTCCTCGAAATGCGGGCGGGACATTGGGCGGGGGCGGCGGTAGCGTCAAGGCGGGATGGGGGGTGCACCGCTCACGCCTGCGTCACGGCGGGACCGCTCTGCTCTGCCCTGCCCGCCGCTTACGGCCACCAGGCCGACCGCCCGCAATCCTCGCGGAAGAGTGAAATCGCGATGCGCCTTGGAAGCCTGGGCACCTCGCCATTGCGGTCCCCTACTCCGGCAGGACTCGTTGCGCGCTTGTCCCCGAGGTTTATTTCGCAACTGCGGATCGTGCGAAGCCCGCTCTACCGCGCCAACGAAGTCGGGACGACCGCTGCCGCCTGACCCCCGGCTTCTTTTCGGCGCAAGTACCCACGGGGGGTTCGGGGGGCAGTCGGCCCCCCGGCCTCTCCGCAAAGCCCAATCAGACGCTGTAGATCGCCCCTACCCGCGCCACGGCCTCCTCGGGTGTCAACTCCTCGCTGACGCCCGTGCGGCGCGAGGTGAGTTCGACCTTCCCGGCCGCGAGGCCACGCGGGCCGACGGTGATGCGCCAGGGCAGTCCGATCAGATCCATCGTCGCGAACTTCGCCCCGGCCCGCTCATCACGGTCGTCGTAAAGCGGCTCCAGCCCCTTCGCCACAAGTGCGGCGTAAAGCCCGGCGCAGGCGGCATCCGTGGCGCTGTCGCCCTGCTTGAGGTTGACGATCCCGACAGGGAAGGGCGTGACCCCTTCCGGCCAGATGATCCCCTTGTCGTCATGCGACGCCTCGATGATCGCGCCCAGAAGCCGCGACACCCCGATCCCGTGGCTGCCCATCTGCACCGGAACCCGCTCGCCCGCCGCATTCACGACCATCGCCCCCATCGGTTCGGAATACTTCGTGCCGAAGAAGAAGATCTGCCCGACCTCGATCCCGCGCGAGGTCTTGCGCCGCCCTTCGGGGATCGCGTCGAAGATCACGGCGTCATGCGTCTCGTCTGTCCGGGCGTAGGGCGTCGTCCACTCCTTGACGATGGCCGCGCATTCGGCGCGGTCGTCGTAATTCACCACCCGGTCGCCAAACCGCAGGTCGGTGATGGCGCTGTCGTAGAAGACCTCGCTCTCGCCGGTCGCGGCCAGCACCAGGAACTCGTGCGTGTTGTCGCCGCCGATCGGCCCCGAGGCCGCGCGCATCGGGATCGCCTGAAGCCCCATACGCTCGTAGGTCCGCAAGTAGCTGACCATATGACGGTTGTAGGCATGCAGACCGGACTCGACGTCGATGTCGAAATTATAGCCGTCCTTCATCAGGAATTCGCGCCCGCGCATGACACCGAAGCGCGGCCGGATCTCGTCGCGGAACTTCCACTGGATGTGGTATAGCGTCAGCGGCAATTCCTTGTAGCTGCCGACATGGCTGCGGAAGATGTCGGTAATCATCTCCTCGTTGGTCGGACCATAGAGAAGCTCGCGCTTCTGCCGATCCGTGATCCGCAGCATCTCCTCGCCATAGTCGTCATAGCGCCCGCTTTCGCGCCAGAGGTCGGCGGGCTGCAGGGTCGGCATCAGAAGCGGGATATGCCCCGCCTTCTGCTGTTCCTCGTGCACGATGGCCTCGATCCGGCGCAACACGCGAAGGCCCAGCGGCAGCCAGGAATAGATGCCCGCCGCCTGCTGCTTGATCATGCCCGCACGCAGCATGTAGCGGTGGCTCACGATCTGCGCCTCGGCGGGGTTTTCCTTCAGCACGGGCAGGAAGTAGCGGGTCAGACGCATCTTTGCTCTTTCTCGACGGCTCGGGTTGCGTTCCGCTTATGCGATCCGCATCTCTGCGGCAAGCTCGAGGCCCCGGGGCTGCCGCTGCCCTTGCCGGGGGGCGCAGTCTGGGTCAGAACGAAACGGCGCAAGGAAAGTCGCTCGCATGGCCCTCTCGGGACGGGAACAACTCAAGTACTGGGGCCTCGGCGCGGTCGTGCTTTTCGCACTTCTGTGGTTTCTGGGCGACGTCATTCTGCCGTTCCTCGTCGGCGGCGCGCTGGCCTATTTCCTAGATCCGCTCGCCGACCGGCTCGAGCGTCTGGGGCTGAGCCGGGTCCTTGCAACGACTGTCATCTCGCTGCTCGCGCTGCTGGTCATCGTGCTTCTGGTGCTGGCGGTCATCCCCACGCTGATCCAGCAGCTGACGGCCCTCATCAACTCGGCCCCCGCCATCGCGCTTCAATTGCAGGCCTTCCTGGTCGAGCGGTTTCCCGAGCTGGCCGACAGCACTTCGACCATGCGCCAGACCCTGACCCAGATCGGCGAGGCGATCGGCGCGCGCGGGGCCGAGCTTGCGAACGGCATCCTGTCCTCGGCCCTCAGCCTGATCGGGGCGGTCATCTTCATCGTCGTCGTCCCGGTCGTCGCCTTCTACCTTCTTCTCGACTGGGACCGGATGATCGCGCATGTCGACAGCCTTCTGCCGCGCGATCATGCCCCCGCGCTGCGCCGGATCGCGGCCGACATCGACGCCGTGCTTGCGGGCTTCGTGCGTGGTCAGGTCAGCGTCTGCCTGATCCTCGGCACATTCTACTCGGTCGCGCTGATGCTGGCGGGCCTGCAGTTCGGGCTGGTCGTCGGGGCCATCGCCGGGGCGATCACCTTCATTCCTTATGTTGGCTCGCTGGTCGGCGGCACGCTGGCGCTTGGGCTCGCACTCTTCCAGTTCTGGGGCGACTGGTGGTCCATCGCGCTGATCGGCGCGATCTTCGCCGTGGGACAGTTCGTCGAGGGCAACATCCTGACGCCGAAACTCGTCGGCAACTCGGTGGGCCTGCACCCGGTCTGGCTTCTGTTCGCCCTGTCGGCCTTCGGCGCGACCTTCGGCTTTGTGGGCATGCTCGTAGCAGTGCCGGTGGCCGCCATCATCGGCGTGGTCGCACGCTTCGGCCTGACGCAGTACCGCGACAGCCTGCTCTATCGCGGCACCAGCGCCCGGATCGTGCGGCTGGAGGACGAGCGTCTTCCGTGACGCGGCAACTGGCGTTCGACCTGCCCGCGCGCGAGGCGCTGGGGCGCGAGAACTTCTTCGTCTCTCCGTCCAACGCTCTGGCACTTTCGGCGCTCGAGGGCTGGCGTGACTGGCCGGGGGGCCGGATGCTGCTGACCGGGCCATCCGGCGCGGGCAAGACCCATCTGGCCCATGTCTGGGCCGCCGAGACGCGGGCCGTGATCGTTGCGGCGCGCGGGCTCGAAGGCGCCGACCTCGACCGCCTCTCCGAAGCCCCCGCACTGGTCATCGAGGATGCAGACCGGATGGCGGGCCTCGGCGACGAGACGGCGCTCTTTCATCTGCACAACCTCGTCGCGGCGCGCGAGACGGCGCTTCTCGTGACCGCCTCGGGGCCGGTCCGCGACTGGCATCTTTCGCTTCCCGATCTGGAAAGCCGGATGCAGGCGATGGCCGTGACGCGCCTCGATCCGCCCGACGATGCGCTGCTGTCTGCGGTCCTCGTCAAGCTCTTCGCCGACCGCCAGCTCGGCGTGGCCCCAGCACTCATTCCCTATCTGGCCAGCCGGATGGACCGCTCGTTCGCCGCCGCCCGAGATCTGGTGGCGCGGCTCGACGCTGCATCGCTCGCCGAGGGGCGCGCGGTGACACGCGCGCTCGCGGCGGCCTTGCTGGACAGCCCGCCGCCCGAACAGTAGCGTTTCCCTCGGCTTTCTCAGTGCGGCAAGGTGCGATGACCCAAGCAGATTTCCTCAAGGCCCCGTTTCCCTCTCCGGTGGCTCTGCCCGGCATCGACGGCCCCCGACGCTTCTTCAACCGAGAGCTCAGCTGGCTCGCATTCAACTGGCGCGTGCTGGAAGAGGCCGCCAATCCGCTGGTGCCGCTGCTAGAGCGGCTTCGCTTCCTGTCGATCTCTGCCACCAACCTCGACGAGTTCTACACCGTCCGCGTTGCGGGCCTGCGCGAGTTGGCCCGTGCGGGGAACACCATGGCGTCCGAGGACGGCCTGACGCCCGCCGAACAGTTGCAACTGATCAACGCGGACGCACGGCGGCTCATGCAGATGCAGCAGTCCACGTTCAACCGCCTCAAGCGCGAGATGGAGGCGCAGGGCATCACGCTTCTGACCCGCTCGAAGCTGACGGCGCGCGACCTTAAGTTTCTCGAGGCGCATTTCCTCGCCAAGGTCTTCCCGTTGCTGTCGCCCCTTGCGATCGACCCCGCGCATCCATTCCCGTTCATCCCGAACACCGGATTCTGCCTCGGCCTGCAACTGGAAAGGGCGCGCGATGCCCGCGTCCTTCAGGCGCTGCTGCCGATCCCGCAGCAGATCGCCCGCTTTGTGCCGCTGCCGGCAAAGCCCGGCGAGCACCGCTTCCTGCCGCTGGAAGAGCTGCTGCTTCTGCACCTCGGGATGCTTTTTCCCGGCTATGTCGACCGGGGCCATTGCGCCTTCCGCGTGCTGCGCGACAGCGACCTCGAGGTTGAGGACGAGGCCGAAGACCTTGTGCGAGAGTTCGAGACCGCCCTCAAGCGCCGCCGCCGGGGCGAGGTCATCCGCCTCAAGATCAGCGCGGGCGCACCGGGCGACCTGCGTGCGCTGATCATGGAAGAACTGGCCGTCACCAATCAGGACGTGGTCGAGGTGCGGGGCCTGATCGGCGTGGCCGACCTTAAGGAGTTGGTGCTCGACAGCCGCCGCGACCTGCAATGGCCGACCTTCATCCCGCGGGTCCCCGAGCGGGTCGAGGATCACGGCGGTGACATGTTTGCGGCGATCCGCCAGAAGGACATGCTGCTGCACCACCCCTACGAGACCTTCGACATGGTGATCCGCTTCCTCAAGCAGGCGGCGGCGGACCCGGACGTACTGGCGATCAAGCAGACGCTCTACCGCACCAGCCGCGACAGCCCGATTGTCGATGCGCTCTGCGAGGCCGCCGAGGCGGGCAAGTCGGTGACGGCGCTGGTGGAGCTGAAGGCCCGGTTCGACGAGGCCGCCAATATCCGCCAGTCGCGCAGGCTGGAACGGGCGGGCGCGCATGTCGTCTACGGCTTTGTCAACTACAAGACCCACGCCAAGATCAGCACCGTGGTGCGGCGCGAGGGCGAGAACCTTGTGACCTACACGCATTACGGCACGGGCAACTACCACCCCATCACAGCGCGCATCTACACCGATCTGTCGCTCTTCACCTGCGATCCGGCGCTCGGGCGTGATGCCACCAAGGTGTTCAACTACCTGTCGGGCTATGTGCAGCCCGAGGGCCTCGAGAATCTCGCGATCTCGCCGATCTCGCTCAAGGCAAGGCTCCTTGACCTGATCGCGTCCGAGGCGGCCCATGCCCGCGCCGGACGGCCCGCCGCAATCTGGGCCAAGATGAACAGCCTGATCGAGCCCGACGTGATCGACGCGCTTTATGCGGCCAGCCAGGCGGGCGTGCCGATCAACCTGGTGGTGCGCGGCATCTGCGGCGTGCGACCGGGGGTCAAGGGCCTGAGCGAGACGATCAGGGTCAAGTCCATCGTCGGACGCTTCCTCGAACACTCGCGCATCGTCTGCTTCGGCAACGGCCACGGCCTGCCGTCGCGCAAGGCCCGGGTCTTCATCTCGTCGGCCGACTGGATGGGCCGGAACCTGACGCGCCGGGTCGAGACGCTGGTCGAGATCATGAACCCGACCGTCAAGGAACAGATCGTCAGCCAGATCATGGTCGCGAACCTCGCCGACGAGGCGCAAAGCTGGGTGCTGCAACCCGACGGCCGCTTCGTGCGCGAGTTGCCAGCGGCGGACGGGCAATTGTTCAACTGCCACCGCTTCTTCATGGAGAACCCCTCGCTGTCGGGGCGTGGAACGGCCGGGGCCAAGGACGTTCCGCGCATCGCTGCCCTGTCGGAATGAGCCAGTCGCAGGATTGACCCTCCGGCGGTGGGGCGGCATGGTCGCGCCCTGTTTGGGCGGAGATGCAGCATGGACAAACCCGAGTCGGCAGAGGACTGGGGCCCCTTCGGTCGCCCGCTGTTCGACGACCCCTCGATCCGCGCACTAAGCCGCGTGGGCGTGGTCGATGTCGGATCGAACTCGGTCCGGCTGGTCGTCTTCGACGGCGCGGCGCGCAGCCCGGCCTACTTCTACAACGAAAAGGTCATGTGCGGCCTGGGCCTCGGCCTTGCCGAAACGGGCCGCCTCAACCCCCGCGGGCGCGAGCGGGCGCTGGCGGCGCTCAAGCGTTTTGCCCTGCTGGCCGAGGGGATGGAGGTCTCGCCCCTGACCGTTGTCGCCACCGCCGCCGTGCGCGAGGCCGAGGATGGCCCGGCCTTTCAGGACGAGGTGCTGGCGGAAACCGGCCTGCGGATGTGGGTGATCGACGGCGAGGAGGAAGCGCGCCTCTCGGCGCAGGGTGTGCTGCTCGGCTGGCCCGACGCGAAGGGCATCGTGTGCGACATCGGCGGCTCGTCGATGGAACTGGCGCAGGTCGGCGGCGGCAAGGTCGGACCGCGCACAACCTCGCCGCTGGGGCCATTCCGGCTGCAGCAGGTCGAAGGCGGCCCCAAGGCGCGGCGCACGCATATCCATACCATTCTGACCGACATGAAGCGGCTCTTTCCCGGCGACAAGCCCCGCATCTACCTGGTCGGCGGCTCTTGGCGCGTGGTGGCACGTCTCGACATGGAACGGCGCGCCTATCCGCTGACCGTGCTGCACGAATACCGCATGATGCCCGCCCAGATCACCGAGACGCTCGACTGGATCGCGCAAAGCGACACGGCGATGCTGCGGGTCCGCACCGGCACCTCGCAAGAGCGGATGGAACTGATCCCGCTTGCCTGCGAGGTGCTGCGCGGGCTGGTCGAGGTCTTCGCCCCGCGCGAGGTCGACGTCTCGGCCTATGGCATCCGCGAGGGCCTGCTCTACGAGCAGATGCCCGATCGGCTACGCGCCCGCGACCCGCTGATCGAGGCCGCGCGCATGGCCGAGGTCACATCGGCGCGGATCCCGGGCTTCGGGAAAAAACTGTTCGGCTTTCTCGAACCGCTCTTCCCCGAGGCCGACGAGGAACGCCTGCGCCTGATCCGCGCCGCCTGCCTCTTGCACGACACCGCCTGGCGGGCGCACCCCGACTACCGGGCCGAGGTCTGCTTCGACAATGCGACCCGCGCCAACCTTGGCGGCCTCGACCATCAGGGGCGCGTGTTCCTCGGGCTCGCGCTTTTGCACCGCTACAAGAACAGCCGGTCAGGCTCGCGGCTCGAGCCGCTGTTCCGGCTGCTGACCGAAGAGCAGATCCGCGATGCCGAGGTGTTGGGCAAGGCGATGCGGTTCGGCGCGATGTTCGCGGTCGCCGATCCGCAGCGGGCTGGCACACTGCGCCTCAAGGGCAAGAAGCGCGAGCTTGAACTTGCGCTAACGCCGCTCGGCGTCGGCCTGTTCGGAGAGGTCGCCCAGGCCCGCTTCACCTCGCTCGCCCAGGCACTGAAAGCCACCCCCGAGGTGACGCGCACATGATGCGGCTCGACCACCTTGCGGTCTGCTGTGCGACACTGGCCGAAGGGGCGGATCACGTCGAGGCGGCGCTTGGCCTGCGGCCCGGGCCGGGCGGACGGCACCCGCTGATGGGCACGCACAACCTGCTGTTGGGCCTTGGGGACGTCTACCTCGAGGTCATAGCGATCGACCCGGATGCGCCCGCACCGGCGCGCCCGCGCTGGTTCGACCTTGATCGCTTCGCAGGCCGCCCCCGGCTTGCCAACTGGGTCGCCGCCTGCGACGACCTTCAGGCGGAAATCGCGCAGGGACCGCACGGAATAGGCACCCCGATCGAGCTGCACCGGGGCGATCTGCGCTGGCGGATGGCGGTGCCCGCGGACGGACGGCTTCCCTTCGACGGCCTGTGCCCTGCACTGATCGAATGGCAGGGAACCGCTCATCCCACCGCGGCCCTTTCGGATCACGGCGCGCGACTGACGCAGCTGTCCTTCTCGCATCCCGACGCAGCGGGCCTTCGGGCGGCGCTTGGCCGTCGGATAGTCGACCCGCGACTGACCTTCGCCGAGGGGCCGCAGCGCCTCGCAGCCGAAATCCTGACGCCTGCCGGACCGAGGCACCTGTCGTGATCCGGCTGGCGCAGACCACGGACGCCGCGGCGGTCGCGGCGATCTGGAACCACTACATCCGCGACACCACGATCACCTTCGCCCTGACCGACAAGACCGTGGCCGACGTCGCCGCACTGATCGCGACCCGGCCCGCCTTCTTCGTCGCAACCATCGAGACGACAGTTGCAGGGTTCGCGACCTATGCCCAGTTCCGCCCGGGCGACGGCTATGCGCTCTGCATGGAGCACACGGTCTTGCTGGCCCCCGACGCAGGCGGCGCGGGCCTTGGCGGCGCCCTTCTGGCCGCCGTCGAGGCGCATGCCGCATCGGCGGGCGCGCACAGCATGATCGGCGTCGTCAGCGCCGAGAACGCACCCGGGCGCGCCTTTCACGCCCGCATGGGCTATGCCGAAACAGCCCACCTCCGCGAGACGGGCCGCAAGTTCGGGCGCTGGCTCGATGTCGTGATGATGCAGAAAATCCTGTCCTGACAGCGCAGCGAGGCTTCGGTATGCTGCCGCCCATGTCGCTCTGGACCCGCATCGCCGACGCCCTTTCCGCGCTTGTCGGCGGCGACAGCCTGTCTGCCGTGTTCGACCGACTGCGGACCCCGCCCGAACGCTCGGTGGCCTTTACGATTGGGGTGATCGCCCTTGGTGCCAAGATGGCGAAGGCCGACGGGCTGGTCACCCGGCCCGAGGTCACCGCCTTCCGCCAGGTCTTCGCGCTGCCGGCAGGCGAAGAGGCGAACGCGGCCCGCGTCTTCAATCTGGCGCGCCAGGATGTGGCGGGGTTCGACATATACGCCCGCAAGATCCGCGCGATGTTCCGCGACGACGATGCGGTGCTGACGGACCTGCTTGAAGGGCTCTTCCACATCTCGGTCGCGGACGGGTCATGGCATCCGAACGAGCAGACCTTCCTCGAAGAGGTCGCCCGCATCTTCGCCATCGACGACCGCCGGTTCCGCGCGATCCGGGCCCGCTTCGTTCCGGGCGAGACGCCCGACCCCTACGAGGTGCTGGGTCTCTCACCCGAGGCCACGCTCGACGAGGCACGCATCGCCTGGAAACAGGCCGTGCGCGACAGCCACCCCGATCGGATGATCGCGCGCGGTGTGCCGCCCGAGGCGATCCGGCTTGCCGAGACACGCCTCGTCGCGATCAACCGCGCCTGGGAGGACATCCGGTCCCGTCAGGCCGCCTGACCCATCGCGTATGGGCGAACCCGTGGCGCGACGCCGGATCGGCTTTTGCATCTCAAGGCCCGCGATGGTATCTTGGGCATCATGGAAACCGTGCGCGCCATTGCCCTTTGCCTGACGCTCGCAGTCGCGGCTGGCCCCGCAACGGCACAGGGGACCGATGCCGCGCCCGACCCGGACGGGGCCGAGGGCGGGATGGCCTTGATCGAGCGGGGTATGCGCTCGATCCTCGACGGGCTCTTCACCGAGATGGAACCCGCCATCGGCGAGATGGGCCGCGCCCTTGCAGATCTGCGCCCGCTTGCCGAGGATCTCATCGGCCTGATCGACGAGGTCGGAAACTACGAGGCCCCCGTCCTGCTCGATAACGGCGACATCCTGATCCGCCGCAAGACCGAACCCGCGGCCCCCCTCAAGGAGGGGGAGGTCGAGCTTTAGGCGAAAGCGCGGTCAGGGCCCGCGCGTCAGCCGCAGCGTTTCGGTTGGCAAACGCTCTTCCCCGAAGACACGGCCTCAGCGCGCAAGATCACCCCAGACGCCCGGACCGAATCGCGGCCCCCTCCGGCTGCCCTTTCCGGCTTCGTTTCGGCGCAAATACCCCGGGGGGTCCGGGGGGCTGGCCCCCCGGCGGTCACCACAGGCACTGACCCGCGAAAGCTGCCGAAACACCGAACTAGGGCACAGCCCGCCGCGCCGCCCGGACCAGTCCAAGGATATCGCGCGCCGCATCCGGGATATTCGTGCCCGGCCCGAAGATGGCCTTCACGCCGTGACCGTACAGGAACTCGTGATCCTGCGCCGGAATGATCCCCCCACAGATGACAAGGATGTCCGACGCCCCCGCCGCTGCCAGTGCCTGCACCAGCTTCGGGGCCAGCGTCCGATGGCCCGCCGCCTGCGACGAGATGCCGATCACATGCACATCGTTGTCGATTGCGTCCTGCGCGGCTTCTTCCGGCGTCTGGAACAGCGGCCCTACATCGACGTCAAAGCCGATGTCCGCGAAGGCCGTGGCGATCACCTTCGCGCCCCGGTCATGTCCGTCCTGCCCCATCTTCACGACCAGCATCCGGGGCCTGCGGCCCTCTTCGGCGGCAAAGGCCTCGACATCCGCCTGGATCGCGGCGAAGCCCTCGTCGCCGTCCCAGGCGGCCCCGTAGACGCCCGACAGGGTGCGGACCTCGGCGCGGTGGCGACCAAAGACCTGCTCCATCGCCAGGCTGATCTCGCCGACCGTCGCGCGGGCCCGGGCCGCCACGACGGCGGCATCCAGCAGGTTGCCGCCCTCTGCTGCCCGGCGCGTCACCTCGGCCAGGGCCGCGTCACAAGCAGCACCGTCGCGCGTGGCGCGGATGCGCGCCAGCCGGGCCACCTGCGCCTCGCGCACGGCGTCGTTGTCGATGCTGCGCGCCTCGATCGGATCCTCGACGTCGCGGCGATACTTGTTGACGCCGACGATCACCTCCTCGCCCCGGTCAATGGCGGCCTGCCTGCGGGCGGCGCTTTCCTCGATCCGCAGCTTGGGCATGCCCGAGGCCACGGCCTTTGTCATGCCACCCATCGCCTCGACTTCCTCGATCAGGGTCCAGGCCTCGTCGGCAAGCTGCGCGGTCAGGCTTTCGACGTAGTAGCTGCCCGCGAGCGGGTCGATCACGCGCGCCACACCCGTTTCTTCCTGAAGGATGAGTTGCGTGTTGCGCGCAATGCGCGAGGCGAAGTCGCTGGGCAGGGCGATGGCTTCGTCCAGCGCATTGGTGTGCAGCGACTGCGTGCCGCCCAGCACGGCGGCCAGCGCCTCATAGGCCGTCCGCACGACGTTATTCCATGGGTCCTGCTGCTGCAGGCTCACGCCGCTCGTCTGGCAATGGGTCCGCAACATCAGGCTTTGCGGGTCGGTCGGCGCGAACTCGGACATAATCCGGTGCCAGAGCAGGCGCGCCGCCCGCAGCTTGGCCGCTTCCATGAAAAAGTTCATGCCGATGGCGAAGAAGAACGACAGGCGCGGCGCGAACTCGTCGACCTTCATGCCGCGCGCAAGCGCCGTGCGGACGTATTCCCGCCCGTCGGCCAGTGTGAAGGCCAACTCCTGCACCAGGTTCGCCCCCGCCTCCTGCATGTGGTAGCCCGAGATCGAGATCGAGTTGAAGCGTGGCATCTCGGCGGCCGTATACTCGATGATATCCGCCACGATCCGCATCGAGGGCTCGGGCGGATAGACATAGGTGTTGCGGACCATGAACTCTTTCAGAATGTCGTTCTGGATGGTCCCCGACAGCTTGGCGCGCGGCACGCCCTGTTCCTCGCCTGCGACGATAAAGGCGGCCAGCACCGGGATCACTGCACCGTTCATCGTCATCGAGACGCTGATCCGATCAAGCGGTATGCCGTCGAACAGGATCTTCATGTCCTCGACCGAGTCGATGGCGACCCCGGCCTTGCCGACATCGCCCACGACGCGGGGATGGTCGCTGTCATAGCCCCGATGGGTCGCAAGGTCGAAAGCCACGCTCACCCCCTGCTGCCCGCCGGCGAGTGCCTCGCGGTAGAAGGCGTTCGACTCCTCGGCGGTCGAGAAGCCGGCATACTGGCGGATCGTCCAGGGACGGCCCGCATACATCGTCGCGCGCGCGCCGCGCACGAAGGGCGAAAGGCCGGGCATCGAGCCGAGATGCGACAGGCCCGCCACGTCGGCCTCGGTATAAAGCGGCTTGACGTCGATGCCTTCCAGCGTATGCCAGACCAGATCATCCGTCGTGGTCCCGCGCAGTTCGCGCGCGGCCAAAGCCTCCCAGCGTTTCTCGATCTCGCTCATCGCCCTGCCCTGTCCCGGTCGTTCATCGTGACGCACCGCCAACCGCCTTTGGTTTCGCCCCGCGGTGTCCTATATCGAGGTTCGTAAGGAGACCCGATGACCCTGCTTCACACCCTTGTTCTTGCAGCTTTTCTGCCCTTGGCCGCGCTGGCGCAAGAGACTGTCGCGACCGCGCCCGCCGCCCCAGCACCGGCGGTCATCGGACCGATAGACGCCAGCGCAACCACACTCGAAGAGCATCTTTGGGTCAAGCGTCCGCTTGTCGTCTTTGCCGACACGCCGAACGATCCCGCGTTCCAGCGGCAGATGCAACGGATCCTCGCGGGCATCGACGAGCTGGCGCGGCGCGACGTCGTCGTCATCACCGACACCGATCCGGCGGCACGCACGGCCGTGCGCCAGAAGCTTCGCCCCCGCGGTTTCTCGCTCGTGGTCATGGACAAGGATGGCGAAGTGAAACGCCGCAACCCGGCACCGTGGGACGTGCGCGAGATCACCAACGCGATCGACCGCTTCCCGCTGCGCCGGCAAGAGTTGCAAGAGCGGTTCCCCTCGGGCCGCTAAGGTCATTCGAACTCGAGGATCACGTCGTCCACCTTCAGGCTTTCGCCCGGACTCGTCCTGATGCGCCCGATGGTGCCCCGCCGCTGGGCGCGCAGGGTGTTTTCCATCTTCATCGCCTCGACGGTGGCAAGGGCCTGCCCCTCTTCGACGGCATCGCCTTCCTGGACGTCAATCCGCACCACAAGCCCCGGCATCGGACAAAGCAGCAATCGCGAGGTGTCGGGCGGGGCCTTCTCGATCATCAGGCCAGAAAGCGCGTGCTGGCGTGGCGTGCGAACGTGGCAGCGCAGGTCGGCCCCGCGCAGCCGCAGGCGGAAGCCCGAAGGCATCTTGGCGACCTTCATGACAAGCGGCGTGCCATCGACCAGAAGCCGCGCGAGCGGCTGGCCGGGCGTCCAGTCGGACGTGACGCGCAGCGCCACGCCGTCAGCGAAGCGCACGGTCGCGCCGTCGCGGTCGGCATCGACCGACAAGGCATGGCTTTCGCCTTGAAGCGTGACAACCCAATCATCGCCCACGCGGCGTTGGTGGTTGTCCATCGTGCCCGAGATGCGCGTGCGCCGGATCTCGGCAACGCGGTTCATCGCGGCGGCTGCTGCCGCCACCCGCCGCAGCGTCGCGGGATCGAGTGTCGCGCCCTTGAAGCCTTCGGGATACTCCTCGGCGATGAAGGCCGTCGTGATTTCGCCCGCGACGAAGCGCGGATGATCCATGACGGCGGCGACGAAGGGCAGGTTGTGCCCGATCCCCTCGACTTCGAAGGCATCGAGCGCGATCCGCATCTCGTCGATCGCCTGCGCGCGGGTCGGCGCCCAAGTGCAAAGCTTGGCGATCATCGGGTCGTAGAACATGCTGATCTCGCCGCCCTCGACCACGCCCGTGTCATTGCGGACGATCCCGCCCGACGGGGTCGCCCCTTCGGCGGGCGGGCGATAGCGGGTCAGCCGACCGATCGACGGCAGGAAGCTGCGATATGGGTCCTCGGCGTAAAGGCGGCTTTCCATCGCCCAGCCGTTGATCTTCAGATCCTCCTGGCGGAACGCCAGCGCCTCGCCGTTCGCGACGCGGATCATCTGCTCCACCAAGTCGATCCCGGTGATGAGTTCGGTGACGGGATGCTCGACCTGAAGACGCGTGTTCATCTCGAGGAAGTAGAAGTTCCGCGCCCCGTCGACGATGAACTCGACCGTCCCCGCGCTGGTATAGCCCACCGCCTTGGCGAGGGCGCAGGCCTGCTCTCCCATCGCGCGGCGGGTTTCGGGATCGAGGAAGGGCGAGGGGGCTTCTTCGATGACCTTCTGGTTGCGCCGCTGGATCGAGCATTCCCGCTCGTGCAGGTAGAGCGTACTGCCATGACTGTCGGCCAGCACCTGGATCTCGATATGGCGCGGCTGGGTCACGAACTTCTCGATGAAGATGCGGTCGTCGCCGAAGCTCGCCTGCGCCTCGCTTTGCGACGCGCGGAACCCATCGCGCGCCTCGGCATCGCTCCATGCGATCCGCATGCCCTTGCCGCCGCCGCCCGCGCTGGCCTTGATCATCACCGGATAGCCGATGCCGCCCGCGATCCGCACCGCCTCGTCGGCGTCGGCGATAAGGCCCATATGCCCCGGCACGGTCGAAACGCCTGCCGCCTGCGCCAGCTTCTTCGAGGTGATCTTGTCGCCCATCGCCTCGATCGCGGAACTGGGCGGGCCGATGAACACGACGCCCATGTCTTCCAGCGCTGCGGCGAAGGCCCGGTTCTCGGACAGGAAACCGTAGCCGGGATGCACCGCCTGCGCGCCGCTGGCCTGCACCGCGTCAAGCACGCGGTCCATCGCGATATAGCTTTGGGCGGCGGGCGAGGGGCCAATGTGGATCGCCTCGTCGGCCATCCTGACATGCAGCGCGGCGCGATCTGCATCGGAATAGATCGCGACGGTCGCGATACCCATGCGCCGGGCGGTCTTGATGACACGGCAGGCGATCTCGCCCCGGTTTGCGATCAGGATCTTCTTGAACATCGGCATCCTTTCCCGCAGGGCCTGTCCCCTGCACAAAAAACACCGCCCGGAACGGTCCGGGCGGTGTCCTGTCGACTATCGCGAAACCGGGCGCACGGGCCGTCCGGCCGGGTCTTGCGTCAGTTACAGGCCGGTGCCCCGGCAACGCCGCAGCTTGCGATGCCCGCAAGTGCGCCGATGGCGGCCGATGTTCCGACGTTGTTGTCCGTAGCACTGCCGATCAGGCCGCCTGCCAACGCACCTGTCAGAGCGCGTTCGGTCTGGGTCTGGCCTTCACAACCGGCCACGAGCGTGGCCAGGGTCAGGACTGCCCCGATCTTGAGTAGTTTCATGTGCTCTGCCTCCGATGACGTATTTTGTCGCACCACTATCGTCTTCGCCTTGAGGACTGTCAAAGCTGAAAAGCGAAGCGGGTCTCCGGCTGTCTATTGGCGGTCGGATGGGTCGGGAGGAAGAAGGCGCACTGTTTATCAAAGGTTGAAAAGGCACCCGCCGCGGTCGCTAGGACTGGGGCGGGGGCGGCGCGATCCGGCGTGCCAGCCCCTCGATCAGGGTTTGCGCGAGTGCTCCGATCCTGTCCTCTTGCCCGGCCAGAAGCCCGCCCGCGAGGCCCGAGGCGGCAAGGGTTCCGCTGTGCTCGATCTGGCTGCCGGTCGGGGTGGCCGCGAGCAGAAGCAGCGCATCCAGCGTCACCTTGCCCGCCAGCAGGCTTCCGCCCTTGACCGTGATGCGGATGGCGCCGGGACGGGTCTCGCGCACCGACAGGCTTGCGGCGAGCCGCAGCTTCACCGGCCCCGCCGCCCGCTCCACCTGCCCGGTCCAGTCGCCGGGACCGGTCGGGACGAGCGCGCTGCACCCCGGCACGAGGTGGCGCATCACGTTGGGGTCGTGCAGCGCGCGGACCACCGCATCGGGTGGAACATCGCAGGCAACGCGACCGTGAAAGTCCGCCGTGGGCATCGCTCAGGCGGCCCCGACCTGGCGCGCGCGCCGGATCACCCAGAGGGCACAGATGACCGAGCCGACCGAGCTTGCAAACATCAGAAGGACCAGCGGCATCGCCCCCGATCCCCGCGACAACAGGGCAGCAGCCAGCGCGGCAAGCGCCGCCCCGCCACCGATCGTGAATGCGCCGCCAAGGCCCGCCGCAGACCCGGCAAGCGATGGGCGAACCGACAGCATCCCCGCATTCGCATTCGGCAAAAGTATCCCGTTTCCCAACCCGACCGAAATCACCAGCCCGAAGAAGACCGCAGGCCCGGTCACGCCTACCCATTCGAGCACGACCAGCAGCCCAAGCCCCACGGTCGTCAGCACCGCGCCCACAAGCACCATCCGATTGACCCCCACCCGCATTGAAAAGCGCCCCGACAGGAAGTTCCCCACGAGGTAGCCGACCGCGGGTGCGCCGAAGTAAAACCCCAGTTGCGCGGGGTCGAGGCCGAAAACCTCGCTGCCCACATAAGGCGCGCCGCCCAGATAGGCGAAGAACGCGCCCGAGGCGGTCGCGGCGGCAAGGCAATAGCCCCAGAACCTTTGCGACTGCAAAAGCTGCGGATATTGCCGGATCTGGCTTGCAACGCCGCCCGATCCCGGCTTCGCGGTCTCGCCAAGGTCTGCCCAGACCAGGGCCACGAGCCCGACGCCGCCGACGCCGAGCAGAACGAAACTCGCCTGCCAGCCGAAGGCCGCGTCCAACGCGCCGCCGATCACCGGGCCGATCATCGGCACGATCGACATGCCCATCGTGACATAGCCGATCATCGAGGCGGCCTGATCCTGGGGGACCATGTCGCGCACCACGGCGCGGGACAGAACGAACCCCGTGGCGATGATCGCCTGCATCAGGCGACAGGCAAGGAACAGACCGAAGCCGGGGGCGAGCAGCGCGCCCAACGTCGCAAGCGTGAAAAGCACGGCCGCCGCGATCATCACGGGCCTGCGCCCGAACATGTCCGAGATCGGGCCGACGAAGATCTGAAGCACTGCCGTCGCCGCGAGGTACAGCGACACCGAGAGTTGCATCATCGGATAGGGCACGCCGAAATGCTCGGCCATCTGCGGCAGCGACGGCAGAAAGATATTGAGCGACAGCGCCGCCAGCCCCGCGATCAGGATCAGCGTGGCGATGTGGGGCGGGGTGCTTCGGTCGAGAAAGCGGATCGCGCGTTTTTGCATCATCTCCGTCCGGTACGCGGGTCGCGCAGGCCTGTCTATCGGCAGGAATGCACACCGCCCCTGCGGATCACGTCCATTTGTGGAAGATTAAGAACGCGCCGAACATGATGAAGCCGAAGCCGACGAAGTGGTTCCAGGATAGCGGCTCTTTCAGGTAGGTCACCGAAAAGACGGCAAAGACGGTCAGGGTGATGACCTCCTGGATGGTCTTGAGTTCGGCTGCCGAGAAATGGGTGTGGCCGATCCGGTTCGCGGGGACCATCAGCAGATATTCGAAGAACGCGATCCCCCAAGCGATGAGGATGACGAGGTAAAGCGGCGCGCTTGCGTATTTCAGGTGCCCATACCAGGCGAAGGTCATGAAGACGTTCGATAAAAGCAGAAGCCCGATGGTGACGAGGGGAACGGGGATGGTGGTCATGGCGCTCTCGACGGTTAGGGTGCCCAAGACCTATCCCGGCGGCGAGAGCGGCGCGACCCTCGGGGTGGTGTTTGGCGGATTTGTCTTTCAACCGGCGCGGTCTGCCCGATAAGGTCGGGCGGGGATCACGGGCGGGCGATACGCGGAGGGGCATCTTGAAGGACATTCTGGCCGAACTGGAACAGCGCCGCGCCGTCGCGCGGGCGGGCGGCGGCGACACGCGCGTCGCGGCCCAGCATGCGAAGGGCAAGCTCACCGCGCGCGAACGGGTGGAGTTGCTGCTCGACGAAGGCTCGTTCGAAGAGTTCGACATGTTCGTCGCGCACCGTTGCGTCGATTTCGGCATGGCCGAGACGCGCCAGCCCGGCGACGGCGTGGTGACCGGGTGGGGCACGGTCAACGGCCGCATGGTCTATGTCTTCAGCCAGGACTTCACCGTGCTAGGCGGTTCGGTCTCGGAAACGCATGCCGCGAAGATCTGCAAGATCATGGACATGGCGGTGCAGAACGGCGCGCCGGTGATCGGCATCAACGACTCGGGCGGGGCGCGCATCCAGGAGGGGGTGGGAAGCCTCGCCGCCTATGGCGAGGTGTTCCAGCGCAACATTCTGGCAAGCGGGGTGGTGCCACAGATCAGCCTGATCATGGGCCCCTGCGCCGGAGGCGCCGTCTATTCGCCCGCCATGACGGACTTCATCTTCATGGTGCGCGACTCGTCCTACATGTTCGTCACCGGGCCCGACGTGGTGCGGACTGTCACGAACGAGGTCGTAAGCGCCGAGGAACTGGGCGGTGCCGCCACCCACACGCGCAAATCCTCGGTCGCGGACGGGGCCTTCGAGAACGATGTCGAGGCGCTTGCCGAAACCCGCCGCCTGATCGACTTCCTGCCTCTCAACAACCGCGAGAAGGCGCCGGTGCGCCCCTTCTTCGACGATCCCGCGCGGCTGGAGCCAAGCCTCGACACGCTGGTGCCGGACAATCCGAACCAGCCCTACGACATGAAAGAGCTGATCCTGAAGGTCGCCGACGAGGGCGACTTCTTCGAGATCCAGCGCGACTTTGCGGCCAATATCATCACCGGCTTCATCCGCATCGAAGGCCAGTCGGTCGGTGTCGTCGCAAACCAGCCGATGGTGCTGGCGGGCTGCCTCGACATCGACGCAAGCCGCAAGGCCGCTCGCTTCGTGCGCTTCTGCGATGCGTTCGAGATCCCGATACTGACCTTCGTCGATGTACCGGGCTTTCTGCCCGGAGTAACGCAGGAGTATGGCGGCGTCATCAAGCATGGCGCCAAGCTGCTGTTCGCCTATGGCGAGGCGACGGTGCCGAAGGTGACCGTGTTGGTCCGCAAGACCTATGGCGGGGCCTATGTGGTGATGTCGTCCAAGCATTTGCGCGGCGACTTCAACTATGCCTGGCCCACCGCTGAGGTGGCCGTGATGGGGGCGAAGGGGGCGGTCGAGATCCTTTATCGCAGCGAATTGGGCGACCCGGCCCGGATCGCCCAGCGCACGAAGGACTATGAGGACCGTTTCGCCAACCCCTTCGTCGCAGCCGAGCGCGGCTTCATCGACGAGGTCATCCTGCCGCATTCGACGCGAAAGCGCGTGGCGCGCGCCTTTGCAAGCCTGCGCGGCAAACGCCAGACGAACCCATGGAAGAAGCACGACAACATTCCCCTCTGACCAAAGCAGGCCCGAGATGGACGACCCCACACCGCAGACTTTGTCCCCGCAAGGGGGCGAAGAGACGATCACGGCGCCCTCGGGCCAGATCGTGACGCTGCGCGAAGTCGTCTGGAATGCCCCAGGCCCCGAGGGCCTGACCCTTCGCTTCCACTTCGTGGCCCCGGACATCTCGGTCGAGGGCGGGACGGTCGATTTCGACACCGCGTCGGCGGACATGCTCTGGCTGTGCCAGACCATCGCCCTGCCCCGCGTGGCAAGCACCGGACCCGCACCGGCGCAGATCGTGATCTCGCTTTCGGACCGCGATGTGCCATTCGGGCAGCCCGCGCCCGATGCCACACAGTTCTTCGAGGCCTACAGCATCGCGGGCGGCGTCTGCACCTGGGACGTGTTCTAACCGTTGTCGGGCGGGCACAGTCGCAAAGCACAACCAAGACTGTTCCCGAATGGCTATGGGCAGCGTCGGACGGATGGGCTATCCTCATGAGCGGTCAAACCCAAGCGACCGCAACCTCGCAATGGGGGCCGACATGCGTGATGCTGGTCCGGTCCTCCAAGAAACACTGGAGCAGACAATGCAGAAAAGCACCCGGATCATCCTGTCGCTGTGCCTCGTGGCATTTGCCGCAGCATGCGCCCCCAAGCCCGAGCCCGTCGTCATCCAAGAGCCGATCTCGACCGAGCCGACCTATACCGGCAAGTACAAGTAATCTGACCGGGCGGGGCGCGCCGGTCATTCCGGCCCGGCCCGCCCGCACCGTCCTTTGCGCCGGAGGGACGGCCCCATGCTGAAACACCGCGGCTTTCCGGGCCGCCTGCCCGGCACCGATTTCCAGTTCACGATCCGCCGTGCCAATCACAAGGACGGTCCCGCCCGGATCATCAGGCGCGAGCGTTTCCGCGACCGCAAGGCGCTGGACCGTGCCGCCGACGCCGCCTTCATGGCCGCCCTCTGGGCACAGTTCGGGGAAGAGCCGTTCGAGCGTGGCAACCTCGATGCCGGTCGCCTGTCCTGGCTCTTCGGGCGCGAGGTCGTGCCAGCCGAGGACCCCTTCGACCCTGAAAGTTACGAAGCGCTGCTTCGCATCGACGTGGCGCGTGCCGAGGCCGCCTTTCCGGGCGTGTTCACGGGCGAGACGGCTGTGCCCGAGGCCAGCGACTGGGACGACGAATGATCCAGCCGGGGCGCCGCCGGGACGGGGTGCCGCGGCGCTAGTGCCGATCCGCAGCGTCGGCGGTCGGGTGGCGATGGGCCTCGGGCTGCCGCATCTCGCCGGTCCAGACGCCCCGCCGATCTTGCGCCGCTTCGGCTTCATCCCGGACATAGTCCATCGAATATCGGCGATAGGCCAGCGCCGCACCCGCCTGCACAAGGCTGCGGCCAAGGTCGCGGCGTCCGGTCCGGCAGATCGCGATCAGTCGCCCATAGCGATCCTCGCCGGTCGCAACGCAGGTCACGTCGCGCCCCGCGATCCTGGCGGCGAGTTGCTCGCCAGCCCAGCGACCACAAGGCCAGGCCCGTCCGTCGTTCCGGCAGCTTTGATCCAGTTCGGGCGCGTCGATGCCTGCAAGGCGGATGCGCCGACCACCGAGATCGAGCGTGTCGCCGTCGATCACCCTCGCCGGGCCTGTCAGGGACATGGCGTCTGCCGGGACCGCTAGAAGCGCCAGAAAGGCCGCAAGAAACACGACATGGATCATGCAGCGATCTGGACCAGACCCGCGCCCGCGCTCAAGCGGAAAGTTAACAATAGGTTAACGGCCTAGCGCTGCGCCGTCGCCCATCCCGGATTGAGCAGGGGCTCGAGGTTCGATCGCGCAAGCGGCGGGCGACCAAGGATGTGATCGGCAGCCTTCTCGCCCACCATGATCGCCGGTGCGTTCAGGTTGCCGTTCGTCACGCGCGGGAAGATCGAGCTGTCGACCACGCGCAATCCCTCGACGCCGATCACCCGGCACTCGGGATCGACGACCGCCATCGGATCGCTCCGACGCCCCATCCGGGCCGTCCCGCACGGGTGATAGGCGCTTTCGGCATGATCGCGGATGAAGGCGTCAAGTTCGGCATCGGTCTGCGCGCCCTCGCCCGGCGTGATTTCGTGGTGGACGAAGGGTGCCATCGCGGGCTGGGCGAAAACCTCGCGGGTCAGGCGTATGCAGCGGCGGAACTCGTCCCAATCGTCTGGATGGCTCATGTAGTTGAAGCGGATCACCGGCGCCGCCGCCGGATCGGCCGAGCGCAGCGTGACCGAGCCGCGCGACTTGGACCGCATCGGCCCGACATGCGCCTGAAATCCGTGGCCTTCCGCCGCCGCCTTGCCGTCATAGCGCACGGCCATCGGCAGGAAGTGATACTGGATGTCGGGATATTCGACGCCCGGACCCGAGCGGATGAAGGCACAGGCCTCGAACTGGTTCGAGGCACCAAGGCCCTTCCGGGTGAACAGCCACTGCGCCCCGATCGTCGCCTTGCCGCGCAGGTTCCAATGCCGGAAGAGCGTGATCGGCTGACGCGAGGCGTATTGGAGGTAAACCTCCATGTGGTCTTGAAGATTGGCGCCGACGCCGGGCCGGTCGGCCACGACCGCAATGCCATGCCCGGCAAGGTGGTCGGCTGGCCCGATGCCCGACAGCATCAGAAGCTTGGGCGAATTGATCGACGAGGCGGCCAGCACGACCTCGCGCCCGGCCCGGACGACCCGGATGCTACGCCCCTGCGCGATCTCGACACCGACGGCACGGCCGCCCTCGATCATCACGCGCCGCGCCAGTCCCCGCACAATCCGCACGTTGCCGCGTTGCATCGCAGGGCGCAGATAGGCGTTGGCGGCGGACCAGCGCCGCCCGTGCCAGATCGTCGCCTCCATCGGGCCGAAGCCCTCTTGCGACTGGCCGTTATAGTCCTGCGTGACGGGATAGCCCGCCTGCCGCCCCGCCTCGATGAAGGCATCGAACAGCGGGTTCGACCGGGGTCCGCGCGTGATGTGGAGCGGCCCGTCATGACCGCGCCATCCCGCATCCTCCCCCGCGTCCGAGCCCCCGTGCCAGGTTTCCATCCGTTTGAAGTAGGGCAGCACGTCGGCAAAGGCCCAACCCGACGCCCCCTGCTCGGCCCAGTGGTCGAAGTCACGGGCATGGCCCCGCACATAGACCATGCCGTTGATGCTGGACGATCCACCAAGCACCTTGCCGCGCGGCGTGGCCAGCACCCGACCGCCGAGATGCGGCTCGGGCTCGGTCCGCAGGCCCCAGTCGTAGCGCGCCATGTTCATCGGAAAACTCAGCGCCGCGGGCATCTGGATGAACGGCCCCGCATCGGTGCCGCCATGCTCGATCACCGTGACGGACAGGCCCGCCTCGCCCAGCCGGTAGGCAAGCGCGCAACCCGCCGAGCCCGCGCCCACGATGACGATGTCGGTGGTCATTCGCCCCTCGGAAAGCGGCGCGCGCCCTCGAGGACGTTGAGGTCCATGTGGTTACGCATGTAGCGCTCGGACGCCTTCTGAAGGGGCTGGAAATCCCACGGGAAGTAGGCCCCGTTCCGCAACGCCTCGTAGACCACGAGCCGCCGCGCCTGGCTTGCGCGGACCTCGGCATCGAAGCGGTCAAGGTCCCAGCGGGCAAGCGCCTGTGCCCTAAGATCAGCAAGCGTCGCCGCATGGTCCGGCAGGCCGGCGAGATTGTGCAACTCGTGCGGATCGGCTTCCATGTCGTAAAGCTGGTCGGGGTCGAGCGCGCAGAGCACCAGCTTCCAGCGGCCCGAGCGCAAGCCCACAAGGGGAGCTTCGCTCGCTTCGGCGGCGTATTCCATGGGAACGGCTCCGCGCCCGCCATGCCCGTTCGCAAGCGGCACAAGCGACACGCCGTCCTGCCATTCGGCGAGTGCTGCAAGGTCGATCCCGGCGAGGTCGCACAGTGTCGGGCCGACATCGAGCGTCGACACGGCCGCGTCGATCCGTCCCGCAGGCATGCCGGGGGCGGCGATCATCAGGGGCACGCGGGCGGAATGGTCAAAGAAGTTCATCTTGAACCACAGCCCACGCTCGCCCAGCATGTCGCCGTGGTCGGACAAAAAGACGATGACCGCCTCCTGCCCCATCGCCTCCATCGCGGCCAGAAGCTCTCCCAGCTTTTCGTCGAGGTAACTGATGTTGGCGAAATAGGCCTGGCGTGAGCGCGCCACCATCTCGTCGGTTAGGGTGTAGCTGGACCAATCCGACGCGGCGAAGATGCGGCGCGAGTGGGGGTCCTGATCGCCATGCGGGATTAGCCCGACGGACGGCATCAGGTGCGCGCAGCCCTCATAAAGGTCCCAGTGCCTGCGCCGGGCCACATAGGGATCGTGTGGATGCGTGAAGCTGACCGTCAGCATCCACGGCCGGTCGTCGTCCTCACGCGCGAGGTCGTGCAGCTTGCGGACGGCGTGGAAGGCCACCTCGTCGTCGTAGTCGAGCTGGTTCGTGACCTCGGCCACGCCCGCGCCCGTGACCGAACCCATGTTGTGATACCACCAGTCGATCCGCTCGCCCGGACGGCGATAGTCGGGCGTCCAGCCGAAATCGGCGGGGTAGATGTCGGTGGTCAGACGCTCCTCGTAGCCATGCATCTGGTCTGGGCCGACGAAGTGCATCTTGCCCGACAGCGCCGTGCGGTAGCCTGCCCGGCGCAGATGGTGCGCGAAGGTCGGAATGTCGCTACGGAACTCGGCCGCGTTGTCGTAGACGCCGGTCCGCGACGGCAACTGTCCCGACATGAACGCGGCCCGCGCGGGCGCGCACAGCGGCGAGGCGGTGTAGGTGTTCGCGAACCGGACCGACCGCGCGGCCAGCGCCTTCAGATGCGGCACATGCAGCCAGTCGGCGGGACCGTCCGGAAAAAGCGGCCCGGCAAGCTGGTCAACCATCACGATCAGGATATTGGGCCGGGTCATTCCCGCCCGTGCCGCAGTTCAAGCGCAAGCTGGTCCAGAACCAGCCCGGCAGCGTCGGCCCTGTCGGTAACAGGCCCCAGCACCTGGCGCAGGTAGACCCCGTCGATCATCGCGCCCAGGCCCTCAGCCACGCGCCCGGCCCGCGCGCCCACCAGCGGGCGCAGGTCGTGCACGAGGTTCGACCTGAGCCGCCGCTGATAGACCCGCAGCAGGCGCGACGCCTCGGGCATGGTCTGGGCCATGACGTAGAAGTTGAGCCAGGCCCCGACGACCTCGCGGCGGAAGTTCGTCGGTGTGAACGAGGCACGGACGATAGCGGCCAGGCGCGCCTCCGGCCCCTCGGCAATGGCAAGCGCGCCCCTGACCTCGGCCCCGTAAAGCGTCAGGACATGGCGCATGGCCGCAAGGAACATCGCCTCCTTACCCCCGAAATAGTGGTGAGCGAGCGCCGTCGACATGCCCGCGCGCCGCGCGATCTGGCTTACAGTCACGTCAAGACTGCCGGCTCGCCCGATCTCGGCAATCGTGGCGTTGACCAGAGCGGCCTTTCGGATAGGCTCCATCCCGAGCTTCGGCAACGGCGGCCCCTTTGCGAAATCGCACCGAGATGCTGCTAGCCCGAAGTTAATTGACTCGTCAATCAACAATAAAACGGGGAACAACATGACAACCATCCGCACGGCCCTTGTGGCCGGCCTCCTTGCTTTCGCGGCTGGGCCCTCGCTGGCGCAAAGCTGCGATACGGTGACCTTCTCGGATGTCGGCTGGACCGACATCACCGCCACGACCGCCGCCACCTCGGTCATCCTCGAAGCGCTGGGTTACGAGACCGAGACGAAGGTGCTTGCTGTGCCCGTGACCTACGCCTCGATGGCCGAGGGCGACATCGACGTGTTCCTCGGCAACTGGATGCCGACGATGGAGGCCGACATCGCCCCCTACCGCGAGGCGGGCACGGTCGACACGGTCCGCACCAACCTCGAGGGGGCGAAGTACACGCTGGCCACCAATGCTGCCGGGGCTGCCCTTGGCATCCGGGATTTCGCCGACATCGCCAATCATCGCGACGCGCTCGACAGCAAGATCTACGGGATCGAGGCCGGCAATGACGGCAACCGGCTGATCATGGACATGGTCGCCGCGAATGCCTTCGAGCTTGAGGGCTTCGAAGTGGTCGAAAGCTCGGAGCAGGGAATGCTGGCGCAAGTCGCGCGGGCGGACGAGCGCGACGAGCCTGTCGTGTTCCTTGGGTGGGAGCCGCACCCGATGAACGCAGCCTTTGACATGACCTACCTTACCGGCGGCGACGAGTTCTTCGGCCCGAACCTTGGCGGTGCCACGGTCGCGACCAACACCCGCGCAGGCTATGTCGCGGAATGCCCGAATGTCGGAAAGCTGCTTCAGAATCTGGTCTTCAGCCTGACGATGGAGAACGAGATCATGGGCGCGATCCTGAACGACGGCACGGACCCCGCCGATGCGGCGAAGGCGTGGCTCGCCGCCAATCCGGACGCGATCACACCTTGGCTCGACGGCGTGACCACCAAGGACGGCGGCGATGCGATGGCCGCAGTCACGGCAGCACTTCAATGACCCACGGGCAGCGCGGCGGCCAGTCCGCCGCGCCGCCCGCCGAGAAGGCACATCATGATCCTGCCTGAGATACCCAAGATCCCGGTTGGCGACACTGCCGAACGCGCCTTCGACTGGCTGCTGGCAAATGGACGATGGTTCTTCGACGGGCTGTCCGAAGGTATGGACTGGCTGATCGGCGGCGTCCTTTGGTCCTTGCAGGCGCCGCCCGCGCTTGCGGTCATCGCGGCCTTCGTGGCGTTGACCTGGGCCTTGCAGAGGTCGTGGAAGATCTGCCTGCTAGTCCTGCTGGGGATGCTGTTCATCGTCAACCAGGGCTACTGGGAAGAGACAACCGAAAGCCTCGCCCTCGTGCTGTCGGCCTGCTTCGTCTGTATGGGACTGGGCGTGCCGATCGGCATATGGCTGGCCCACCGGCCCCGGGCCTATCAGGCGATCAGCCCGGTCCTTGACCTGATGCAGACCCTGCCGACCTTCGTCTACCTGATCCCCGCGATCATCTTCTTCGGCCTTGGCATGGTGCCGGGACTGATCGCCACGGTGATCTTCGTGCTGCCCGCCCCGATCCGCCTGACATGGCTTGGCATATCGACGACGCCCCTGCCCCTGCTGGAGGCGGCGACGGCGTTTGGCGCGACGCCCCGGCAGCGGCTCTGGAAGGTCGAATTGCCCTATGCCTTTCCGCAGATCATGGCCGGGCTGAACCAGACAATCATGCTGTCGCTGTCGATGGTCGTGATCGCGGCCTATGTCGGCGCGGACGGCCTCGGCAAGCCGGTGGTGCAGGCCCTCAGCCGCGTCGATACCTCGCTCGGGTTCGAAAGCGGTTTCGTCATCGTCGTGGTGGCCGTGGTGCTTGACCGGATGCTGCGAGTGACGCGGACATGACCACACCTCAGCCGATGATCGAGTTCGACGCCGTGTCGATCGTGTTCGGCGACAGGCCGGACCTGGCGCTGCCGCTTATGGATGAGGGCCGCTCGCGGTCCGAGGTGCAGGCCGCGACAAAGCAGGTTCTGGGCGTGCATGACTGCTCGCTTTCGGTCGCGCACGGCGAGATCCTTGTGCTGATGGGGCTGTCGGGGTCCGGCAAGTCCACGCTTCTGCGCGCGGTGAATGCGCTCAATCCCGTGGTCCGGGGCGAGGTGCGGGTGCGCGACGGCGAAGGCATGATCAGCGTCACCCATGCCGACGCGGCCACCTTGCGCCGCCTGCGCCTGACCCGGATCGCGATGGTCTTCCAGGCGTTCGGGCTGCTGCCCTGGCGCACGGTGCGCGAGAATGTAGGGCTGGGGCTAGAGCTGGCCGGCCTCACGCCCGATCAGCGGCGCGAAAAGGTGGACGTGCAACTCGACCTCGTCAACCTCACGCAATGGGCCGACCGCAAGGTGGGCGAGTTGTCGGGCGGGATGCAGCAACGCGTCGGACTTGCGCGCGCCTTCGTGACCGACGCGCCGATCCTGCTGATGGACGAGCCGTTCTCGGCGCTCGATCCCCTGATCCGCACGCGGTTGCAGGATGAACTGCTGGAACTGCAAACCCGCCTCAAGCGCACGATCCTGTTCGTAAGCCACGACCTCGACGAGGCGTTCAAGATCGGAAACCGCATCGCGCTGATGGAGGGCGGCAGGGTCGTTCAATGCGGCACGGCGCGCGAGATCATCGCTAACCCCGCCTCGGACTATGTGCAGGACTTCGTCGCGCACATGAACCCGCTGGGCGTTCTGACCGCGCGCGACGTCATGCGCGACGGCCCGCCCGCCGAAGGGCCGCGCGTCGCCCCAGATACGCCCGTGCGCGCGGTGATGGAGCATCTGCGCGACGGCGCGGGCTGCGTCACCGTCACCGAGGGCGGCCATGCCGTTGGCACGATCCGCGCCGAAGGTCTGATGGGACGCCTGCTGAACCCGCAGGGATAAGCCTACCGCCGCGCCCGGATCAAAGCCTCGTCCGTCGCGATCAGTTCCAGCGTGCCATCCTCGGCCAGATCGAACCGCTCGATGGTCTCGAGCGTGGCGAGGAAGGCCCGCTCGACCGCCATCAGATCGTCGGGGCAAGCCATCATCGTACCTGCGGCAGGCCCGAAGGACAGCCCCTCGCCAGTCAGGGTGAAGTCGCCGCGATAGCGGTTGCACGCGCTCTTGCCGAACACCGCGCCTGTCGCTGCGTCGAAGGCGAGCGTCACCTCGGCCCCTTCGGGCAGTTGGACGCCCTTGATGGTATCCACCCGCCAGCCCCCGTCGATCAGGCGGGCGGGCTCTCCGGCGCAGCCTGTCAGGACCTGCTCTCCGGTCTTGATGATCGCGCTGAAGGGGTGCGGCATGCCGGTCATGGTGTCGTGGCAGATGTCCCGCGAGATCGTGGCGACGATCGTGGGCGAGAGTTCGAAATGCACACCCTCGGGCACGGCTACCGGCGTGGTCAGCGGTCCCTCCTGACCGCGCAGATCAATCGGCTTGAACAGATAGCCCGCCTCGGTCAGATCAAAGCGCCAGAAGGGCTCGTTGCCCCGCGCCGTCAGGGGCAGCAAGGGCGGCTGGATCATCGGGGCGCACTCCGGCAAGGCTGTGCCGCGAAGCGTGACCTGCGCGGCGTTGCCCTTGCTCCAGAACACCGTCTCGGGCGCGGCATTGTCCGAGAACTTAGCCCCCGACGCCGCCTCGACGGGCTGAAGCACGCTGACCTGACCGCCAGACCGCAGCACGACGGTCTGATCGACGGCAGCCATTTCGACCTCGACGTCGCCGCAACGCATCAGGGTCGACAGGCCAAGCGCTGCGTGTCGCCGCAACCGGATCGACCCCAGCGCGAGCGGACCTTCGCCCGGCGCGACCGTAACCTCGTCCGACAGCCACTCGGCCCGTCCGCCGACGAAGATCGCGCCCCGCAGGCGATAGTCTTCGCCTGCCTGAGGGGCCACGATGACGAACGGCAGCGGCACCTGCCGCCCATCGGTCGCGATGGTCGCCTCGGCCACCACTCCAAATGCCCCGCGAAGCTCCAGTTTCAGCTCCGCCCCCTCGGGCAGGGCGATGCGCTCGGGGTAGGTCATCTCGCCAGTGATGTCGCGGGCGTGGACGGCCTGCGAAAGCGTGGACAGGCACAGGACGGCGGCAAACAGGTAACGCATGGATACTCCCCCGGATTGCCGGCATCATCGGTGCGAAGGCCCGCTCCGTCAAACGCCGTTTCGGCGGTTCGTTTCACGGGGTTGAATGGCAGGTTCCATGCGCCGTAAGCTGACCTCGCTGCCCGCGTGGTGAAACGGTAGACACAGGGGACTTAAAATCCTGCCTTCCGGCCTGAGAAACGCATTGTTTTCATTGCCTTAAGGCGATACGAAGACCTTTGGGCCTGAATTAGACTCAATGCACGTCTTTGCGGGCGTGGTGGAACGGTAGACACAAGCGACTTAAAATCGCTCGAGCCAAGCTCGTGCGGGTTCGACTCCCGCCGCCCGCACCATGTCTCAACTAGGGTTATTGATCGGACGAAGGGTTGTCATTGTCCGCTGTTTTGGTGCCCTTCAACTCACCATATTAACCATCACAGACGCTTGCCCAAAGTGGCAACCGCCTCGTACTTTTTCACTCGCCGGCGTGGAATTTCTCCTTGAGTGACTTGGCAGTATTCACGCCGAGTCAGTGGCCAAGGGTAACCCATCCAGTTGATTAGTCGCCGGAAACCGATTGTTCGTTAGTAGGTCGTACATCTCTCGTTGGGTGAACC
>JANPJD010000154.1:0-15180 GCA_031425325.1 Rhodobacterales bacterium
GTGCGCGAACTGCGCTGGATCGGGCGTCGCAGCCTCGACTGGAAGACGCTCTCGGCCAATCGGCATCTCCGCCCGATCCTGATCCGCGCAGGCAGCCTCGGCCACGATCTGCCCGAGCGCGACATGCTGGTCAGCCCCAACCACCGCATGCTTGTCGCGAGCGACCTGACGGCGCTGCCCTTCGACGAGCCTGAGGTTCTGGTCGCGGCCAAGCACCTGATCGACAGCCGGAACATCAAGGTTGTTAACAGTCTTGGGACAACATACTTTCAGCTCATGTTCGATCGGCACGAGGTCGTGCTGGCGAATGGGTGCTGGACGGAAAGCTTCCAGCCCAGCGACTACACGCTGAAGGGGCTCGGGAATGCACAGCGCCAGGAACTGTTCGAGCTTTTCCCAGACCTTCGGACGGCTGCGGGGGTCGAAGCGTTCGGTTCGGTTCGACGCACCCTCCGCCGGGTCGAGGCGGCGCTGCTCGGGCCCTGAGGCACAGGCAGACCGGGCATCGCACGGGTGCGGGGCGTCGGCTTTCGTGGCGGCCCGCTAGATGGCGAACATCACCGGCACCGGCGGCAATGACAGCCTCGATGGGACCAATTCGGCCGACACGATCCGGGGCCTCAATGGCAACGATACCCTCAACGGGCTGGGCGGGAACGACTCGCTCGACGGTGGGGCGGACAACGACATCCTGTCCGGCGGCGACGGCACCGATACGCTGATCGGCGGCACCGGCAACGACACGCTGTCGGGGGGCGCGGGGGCCGACACGCTGACAGGCGGTGACGGCACCGACACGGCCGACTACGCCACCTCGGACGCCGCCGTCTCGGTAAACCTTCAGACCGGCGCCGCCTCGGGCGGGCATGCCCAGGGCGACACGTTTTCGGGGATCGAGAACGCGACCGGATCGGCATCGAACGACACGCTGTCCGGTACCAATGCCGAAAATGCCCTTTCCGGCGGGGTGGGGCAGGACCGTCTTGACGGACGCAACGGCATCGACACCCTGACGGGGGGCGCGGGCGACGACACCCTGATCGGCGGACGTGGCGCTGATGTGCTTGCTGGCGACGAAGGTGCCGACAGCATCTATGGGGGCGAGGGCAACGACCAGATCACCGGCGGCACTGGCGACGACCTGATCCAAGGCGACGCGGATGCGCCTGCCACCTGGACGTTCCGCTTCTATGACAGGAATTTCTCTTCGGCCAACAACCAGGCCCCGACGATCGAAAGCGGCACGCTCGCGCTCGAGGGGACGACGACCGATTTCAACCTGCGCGACATCGCTGCCGCCGCCCGCCCCGGAACGACCGCCGCGACGAACCCCGAGGATTTCGGCGTCATCCTGACCTCGACCTACACGGCGGGCGTGGCGGGGCCCTATCGGTTCACGACCACGTCGGATGACGGCTCGACCCTGCGGATCATCGACGCGAACGGGACGGCGCTGCCCTTCACCAACCAGACCGGACAGAACGCCACCTTCCTCGACAATGATTTCCATCAGTCGGCGACGACCCGGTTCGGCGATGTCACGCTGACTGCCGGTCAGACCTACACGATCGAGATCCGCATCTGGGAGAATGCGGGCCAAGAGGTCCTTGCAGCCACGGTCACGCCACCGGGGGGGATGTCGCAGAACCTTATCGGCAATGCCGCCGTCGGCAGCGCGGCCACCAACACCGGAAACGACACGATCTCGGCGGGCGACGGCAACGACACGGTGTTTGCCGAGGCCGGAAACGACGTCGTCTCGGGTGGCGCGGGGACCGACAGTCTGGATGGCGGCACCGGCAATGACAGCCTGTCGGGCGATGCGGGGACAGACACGCTGATCGGCGGCGACGGTCAGGACACGCTGGCGGGCGGGACCGAGGCGGACCGGCTCTCTGGCGGCAGCGGCGATGACGTGCTGCGCGGCGACGAGGGCAACGACACGCTCGACGGCGGGATCGGTAACGACACGCTCGAGGGCGGCATCGGCGACGACACCCTCACGGGGGCCGACGGCGCGGATTCGCTGAGCGGGGGCGACGGGGCCGACCTGCTCGACGGCGGTGCGGGCAACGACACCATCTCCTTCGGCGCGGGCAATGACACCGTCACCGGCGGCGACGGCAACGACCTGATCGACGACGTGAACGGACAGCAACTGGGCGGCGTCAACCTTGTCTCGGGCGGTGCGGGCAACGACACGATCTTCACCGGCGACGGTGCCGACACCGTCTCCGGCGGCGACGACAGCGACCAGATTTCAGGCGAAGGCGGCGGCGACAGCCTGTCCGGCGATGCCGGGGCCGACACCGTCGACGGTGGTGACGGCAACGATCTGATCGACGGAGGCACAGGAGCTGACCGGCTGCTCGGCGGTGCGGGCAACGACCGACTTACCGGGGGGCTGGGCAACGACGCCGCATTTGGCGGCAGCGGCGACGACACGTTCGTCGCCGATGACGGGGCGGACGTGCTGTTCGGTGAGAACGACGCCGACCTCTTCTTCGGCAGCCTCGGCGATACGGTCGAGGGGGGCGAGGGCGGCGTCGATCAGGACACGCTCGACCTGCGGGGCCTCGGGCCGCTGCGCGTGCTTCCGGGCAATTCCGTCGAAAGCGGGACAGTCCAGTTCCTGAACGCCGCGCGCGATTCGGTCATCGGCACGATGCTCTTTTCCGAGATCGAGACGGTCATTCCCTGCTTCACCCCCGGCACGCGCATCGAGACGCCGGGTGGACTGGTCCGGGTCGAGGACCTCGCGGTGGGGAACTGTGCGATCACCCGCGACGGGGCTGCCCGGCCGATCCTTTGGATCGGCCGCCGCGCGCTCGCTGCGTCCGACCTTGCCCGCCAGCCGGACCTGCGGCCCGTGCGGATCGCGGCGGGCGCGCTGGGGGATGGGCTGCCCGAGCGGGCGATGACCGTATCGCCGCAACACCGCATCCTGCTGACAGGCCGCCGCGCCGAACTTCTGTTTGGCGAGCCCGAGGTGCTGGTGGCGGCTTTGCACCTCGTCGGGCGGCCCGGCATCACGCGCGGCGGCCAGCGCGCGGTCACTTACCTGCACCTGCTGTTCGACCGGCACGAGATCCTGCGCTCGGACGGGCTCTGGACCGAAAGTTTCCAGCCCGGCGCACGGACCGTGGCGGGCATGGACGACGCCCAGCGCGCCGAGATCGACGCGCTCTTCCCGCAGGCTGCCCTGCATCACCGCTTCGCCGCCGCCCGGCGCACCCTGCGTTCGCACGAGGCACGCGTCCTGCTGAGCGCCTGAGACGCCCTTGCAAGGCGTGCCCGGCTGCGACAGACGCCCTGTAGACCTTGATCTTATGTCCTCAGGTATCCCCGGGGGTCCGGGGGCCGCCCCCGGCGCGCGGCACCTGGGCGACCCCCGTCATTGGCTTCCGTTCAGACCAACAGGATGACGCCGACCTGCCCCTCGTCCGTGTCGGCGGTGTTCTCGACGATGGTCACCCAGGCGTCCTCATGTGGCTGTGCGGACGGCAAGTCTGCGCTTCGGTCTTGCCATCGCCGGTCTTGCGTGAAACAGCAAATCGCCAGACGACCGACGCTCCGACGCTGACGATCAGGAGGCTCCAGATGGAGATTCGCGAGGCCCTTACCTTTGACGATGTGCTGCTGGTGCCCGCCGCATCGAGCGTTCTTCCGTCCGAGGCCGACACCTCGACCTTCGTGACCCGCCGGGTCCGCATGAACATTCCCCTGCTGTCGAGCGCGATGGACACGGTGACCGAGGCGCGCATGGCGATTGCCATGGCGCAGGCGGGCGGGATCGGCGTGATCCACCGCAACCTCGACATCGAGGCGCAGGCCGCCGAGGTGCGCCGCGTAAAACGCTTCGAGTCCGGCATCGTCTACGCGCCGATCACCCTGACGCCCGACCAGACGCTTGCCGATGCCAAGGCCCTGCAAGAGCGCTACAGCGTCACCGGTTTCCCTGTCGTGGACGATCAGGGTCGCGTGGTCGGGATTGTCACCAACCGCGACATGCGCTTTGCCAGCGACGACCGCACGCCGGTGCGGGTGATGATGTCGTCAGAAAACCTCGCCATCCTGCAAGAGCCCGCCGACCGGGAGGCGGCGATCAGCCTGATGAAGGCGCGCCGGATCGAGAAGCTGCTCGTCACGGACGGGAAGGGGGTTCTGACCGGCCTTCTGACGCTGAAGGACACCGAAAAGGCCGTGCTGAACCCGCAGGCCTGCAAGGATGAGCTGGGCCGCCTGCGCGTCGCCGCCGCCTCGACGGTGGGCGATGCGGGTTTCGAGCGGTCGCGCGCCCTGATCGATGCGGGCGTCGACATGGTGGTGATCGACACGGCGCACGGACACAGCGAAGGCGTGGCCCGCGCGGTCGAGCGCATCAAGGCGCTGTCGAACGCCGTGCAGGTAGTGGCGGGCAACGTTGCCACTGCCTCGGCTACCCGCGCGCTGATCGACGCGGGCGCGGATGCGGTCAAGGTCGGGATCGGTCCGGGCAGCATCTGCACAACGCGGATCGTGGCAGGCGTAGGCGTGCCGCAACTGACCGCGATCATGGATGCCGCCGGGGCCGCGGGCGACGTGCCTGTCATTGCCGATGGCGGGATCAAGTACTCAGGCGACTTCGCAAAGGCGATCGCGGCGGGGGCAAGCTGCGCTATGGTCGGCAGCGCCATTGCGGGCACCGACGAAAGCCCGGGCGAGGTCATCCTCTACCAGGGCCGCAGCTTCAAGAGCTATCGCGGCATGGGCAGTCTCGGTGCCATGGCGCGAGGCTCGGCCGACCGCTATTTCCAGAAGGACGCGGCGAGCGACAAGCTGGTGCCCGAGGGGATCGAGGGGCAGGTGCCCTACAAGGGCTCGGCGGCGGCGGTGATCCACCAGCTCGTCGGCGGCCTGCGCGCCGCGATGGGCTACACCGGCAACCGCACCGTGGCCGAGATGCAAAGCCGCTGCGAGTTCGTGCGGATCACCGGGGCAGGGCTAAAGGAAAGCCACGTCCACGATGTGCAGATCACGCGTGAAAGCCCGAACTACCGGGTGGGGTAGCCGTCCCTTTTTTGGCGATTGTCATGCGATGGATAAGCACCCAGCGCTGCGGGACGCTTTCCAAACAATACGACCTTGTCGAGGACGTCAGGCGGGGGGCCGGGCAAAGAAGACCTTTGCGACGATGACCCAAGCCCCATCGTGGCGAAGCAGAGTTAGCGTGTCGTCATAGTGCTGCCCCAGGAAGATGTCCTCAACCTGCACAGTGGCCACGTCTCCCGCAACCGAGACGGCGTTGATCCTGTGCCACGGTGCCGCGTCCGGAACAGCCACCGAGCTATGGACGAGAGCGATGAACGCCTCGCGATCAGCCCATTCGAGTCCGCCTTCGAAATGCCCAATCGAACAGGCCTTCTCGTGCATCGCCCGACGCAGCTTCGCGGGATCGTTCCTGCACATGCCCTCGACATAGGTCGCTACGATCTCAGCGATCTCGGTAAGCGTCCGGTTGTCGGTCATGGCCCGTCTCCGAAAGTCAGGGATCAGTCGCGCGCCCGCTCCACATAGGACAGATCGTCGGTGTTGATGACGATCCGCGTGCCCGCGCCGATATGCGGCGGCACCATCACGCGCAGGCCGTTGCCGACGATGGCGGGCTTGTAGCTCGAGGACGCCGTCTGCCCCTTCACTACGGGTTCTGTCTCGATGATTTCGACCGTTACCTTCTGCGGCAGTTCCATCGCGATGCACACGCCGTCATGGGTCTTGAGCGAGACCTTGATCCCGTCGGTCAGGAACACCTTCTGGTCGCCCACGACCTCTTCGGTCACGGTGATCTGGTCGTAGGAGTTCGGCTCCATGAAGTGATAGCCTTCGCCATCCGCATAGAGGAAATCGTAGCTCCGGTCGTCGACGCTTGCCTTCTCGACCATCTCGGTCGTGCGCCAGCGCTCGCTGACCTTCACGCCGTCGGAAATGCGGCGCATGTCCACTTGCGTCACGGGCGTGCCCTTGCCGGGGTGGAAGTTGGCGGCGGTAAGAACGGCATAGAGCTTGCCGTCCAGTTCGACGACGTTGCCCTTGCGAAGGCTGGAGGCGATGACTTTCACGGGTTCGGTCTTTCTTGTGGCGCGCAGGCCCGCTAATGAGCCGCAGATGGCGCAGCCTCTAGCGCATCACGCCGCAAATCGCCAGACGAAAGCCCGCTTCGTGACAGACACCTCCAGCTGGTGGCGACCGCATCGCCACGCCGACCGCCGCCCCCTGCTGCTTGCGCGCAACCGCATCCAGGCGGCCGTGCGCGTCTGGCTGGCCGCGCAGGACTTCATCGAGGTCGATCCCGCAGCGCTTGCCATAAGCCCCGGAAACGAGGCGCATCTGCACGGTTTCGCGACCACGGCCATCGGCAATGACGGCGAGGCCTTGCCGCGATACCTCCACACCAGCCCCGAATTCGCGATGAAGAAGCTGCTCGCGGCGGGCGAGACGCGCATCGCAGCCTTCGCCCATGTCTGGCGCAACCGAGAGCGGGGGGCGCTGCACAGCCCCGAGTTCACCATGCTGGAATGGTACCGGGTGGACGAGCCCTACGACACCCTGATGGCCGATTGCACAGCACTTCTGCGTCTTGCCGCAGAGACGGCCGGAACGCCCCTGCTGCGCTTTCGCAACCGTCTTTGCGATCCGTTCCTGACACCTCAGCGCCTGTCCGTGGCCGAGGCCTTCCAGCGTCATGCCGGGATCGACCTCATGGCCACCATGGACGACGCAGGTCTGCCCGACGCCGCCGCCCTGGCCGCGCAGATGACGCGCGTGGGCCTGCGTCACGCGGCAGACGACACCTGGTCGGACATGCTGTCGCGCATCCTGGTGGACAGGGTCGAGCCGCATCTCGGGCAGGTTCGCATCACGATCCTCGATCGGTATCCGGCTGCCGAAGCTGCCCTCGCCCGGCGCGCCGCCGACGATCCGCGCGTCGCGGAACGCTTCGAGGTCTATGCCTGCGGGGTAGAGCTTGCGAACGGCTTCGGCGAGTTGACCGACCCCGCCGAGCAGCGCCGCCGCTTCGGGTTGGAGATGGACGAGAAGGCCCGCGTCTATGGCGAGCGCTATCCCGTCGATGAGGATTTCCTCGAGGCGCTGGCCCTCATGCCTCCGGCCAGCGGCATTGCCCTCGGGTTCGACCGGATGGTGATGCTGGCCGTCGGCGCGCCGCGCATCGACGACGTGCTCTGGACGCCGGTCCCGTGACGCCGCCCGCCCGTCTGTCCGCCGCCATCGCCATTCTGGATGCCGTGCTCGCAGGGGCTTCGGCCGAGCGCGCCCTGACGAACTGGGGCCGGGCCAGCCGTTATGCCGGGTCGGGCGACCGCCTGGCTGTGCGCGATCTCGTGTTCGACGCGCTGCGCTGTCGGCGGTCTTTCGCGGTACTCGGCGGGGCCGAGACGGGGCGGGGCCTGATGCTGGGACGGCTGCGGGCGGCGGACGAGGAAGCCGAGGCGCTCTTCACTGGTGAAGGCCATGCGCCGGCCCCGTTGACCCAGACAGAACGCGCACCGCCCCGCATGCCGACGGGGCTCGAGGCGCTCGACTGCCCGGACTGGCTTGCGCCGCAGTTGCGCGACAGCCTCGGCGCGCGCTTCGCCCCGGTGATGGAGGCGCTGCGTCACCGTGCGCCCGTTCACCTGCGCGTCAACCTGCGCCAGGGCACCGCCGCCACGGCCGTGGCCGCGCTTGGCGGCGAGGGGATCGAGGTGCGGCCCCATCCCCTGTCGCCGACCGCGCTCGAGGTCGTCTCGAACCCCCGCAAGGTGCAGGCGAGTGCCGCCTATCTTTCGGGGCTGGTCGAGGTGCAGGACGCGGCCTCGCAGGCAGTGGCTGACCTCGTGCCGCTGTCGCCCGGCGACCGGGTGCTCGACCTCTGTGCGGGCGGCGGGGGCAAGACGCTGGCGCTGGCCGGACGGGTGGACGCGCGCTTCTTCGCGCATGACGCGGACCCCGCGCGGATGCGCGACCTGCCCGCGCGGGCAGGTCGGGCGGGCGTGATGGTCACCCAGCTTGCGACCGACCGCTTGGACGGGGCCGCCCCGTTCGCCACCGTCCTCGTCGACGCCCCCTGTTCCGGCAGCGGCAGTTGGCGTCGCTCGCCCGAGGGCAAGTGGGCGCTGACCCCCGCGCGGCTTGCAGAACTTCAGGCCCTCCAGGCCTCGATCCTCGACCGCGCTGCCCGGCTGGTCGGCCCGCAAGGCTGCCTTGCATACGCCACCTGCTCGCTCCTCGATGCCGAGAACGGGGCACAGATTGCAGGGTTCGTTGCACGCACGCCCGGGTGGACGCTGACACAGTCGCGCCAAATCACTCCGCTGGAAGGCGGAGACGGTTTCTTTGTTTCAATCTTGAGGCGAATATGACTTTTGCAGGCCGGAGCCTGCTGGCACCTGCCGTCGAGGGTTAAGCATGGCTTAACTCTTTTCGCCGTGAATGACGCCATGTCGAATCCGAGGGAGGGGCGAACTTGGTCAGTGAGACAGCGTCGGTGATCGCCCCGTCCGGCACGCTACACGATCTGGCGCGCCGCACCTGGGTTTTGATGGTCATCGCTGGCGGTCTCGGGCTCGCCGGGATCGCCCTGCCACAGGCCGAGGGGCGCCTGCTTGCTTCCATCGCCGCCTGCGCCGTTGCGGTTGCCGCTCTTGCGATCCGGGCGGGGGCTTTCCTTGCGCGGCGCCGGGCGCAGCGCGACGAGGCACGAATCTCTCTTCTGGTCGAGGATGACAGCGCGCCCTGCTTTGCGACCGACGCCGATGGCGAGATCGGCTATCAGAACGCCGTCGCCCGCCAGCGCTTTGGCGAACGGGACGGACGGTCGCTGATCGAGGCGCTGGGGGACCAGATCGTCAGCCCGGGCGCCGTGCTTTACCGGCTGCAAAGCCGCGCCATGGCGCGTGGCGCGGCGCGCGAGGATATCGTGACCCGGCGCGGCCACACCCGGCTTTCGGTCCACCGCATCGGTGAGGGCCGCTTCCTGTGGCGGCTCGAAGAGATGCTGGAGCGCACGGCACCCGGACGCGGGGCCGAGACGCTGAGCCTTCCGATGATCGTGGCGAACAAGGCCGGGGTCGTGCTGTTCATGAACGAATCTATGCGCCGTCTGCTCGGCGGGCGGCCTCGCAGGCTGGACCGGATCTTCACCTCAACGGTGCTGCGCTCGGGCGAGCAGACGCTGGTGTCGACCGTGGACGGTGAGGTGCGCGCAATCCTGGCCGAGATAGAGGGCGCAGGCGAACGGCGCGAGATCTACCTGCTGCCGCTGTCCGTTGACGCGGCCTCGCAGGCCAGCACAGCCGATTTCGACCACTTGCCCATCCCGCTTCTAATGCTGGGCGATGGCGGCCAGATTGACGCCGCCAATATCGAGGCTCGCCACTTGCTGCACTTGCCGGAAGGCTCGGCGGCGCGGCTGGGCGACGTGCTCGAGGGGCTCGGCCGCTCGGTGGCCGACTGGATCGCAGATGTCGTATCCGAACGGCTGCCAAGCGGGACCGAGGTCCTTCAGGTCCGCCGAGCCGAGCCCGAAACCTTCGTGCAGGTCAGCCTGCGTCGCATCGTGCAGGGCGGGCGGCCGCTGGCGCTGGCGGTGCTGAACGACGCCACACAGCTCAAGTCGCTCGAGGCGCAGTTCGCACAAAGCCAGAAGATGCAGTCAATCGGCCAGCTTGCGGGCGGGATCGCGCATGATTTCAACAACCTGCTGACGGCGATCGCCGGGCATTGCGACCTGCTGTTGCTGAACCACCCCGCCGACAGCCCCGACTATGCCGACCTGATCCAGATCCAGCAGAACTCCAACCGTGCGGCGAGCCTTGTCGGCCAGCTCCTGGCCTTTTCGCGCAAGCAGACGCTGCGGCCCGAGCGGATCGACCTCTTCGACGTTCTGGCGAGCCTCACGCATCTGCTGAACCGCCTTGTGGGTGAACGGGTGCGCGTCGTGGTCCGCCATGCGCCCGAACTCGGCGCAATCCGCGCCGACAAGGCGCAACTCGAGCAGGTCATCATCAACCTCGTCGTCAACGCGCGGGATGCGATGCGGGGCGGCGGCACAGTCTCGATCACGACCGAGGCCCTGTGCCTGTCTGAAGACCTGTTTCGCGACCGCGCGATCGTTCCGGCTGGCGATTACGCGCTTTTGCGCGTGACCGACACCGGCCACGGCATCCCGCCCGAGCGCATCGGCAAGATCTTCGAGCCGTTCTACACGACAAAACGGCCTGGCGAGGGGACCGGCCTTGGCCTGTCGACCGCCTATGGCATCGTCAAGCAGTCGGGCGGCTTCATCTTCGTCGACAGCACGCCCGAGGTCGGCACGACCTTCACGCTCTACTTTCCCATCCACTCCGGCCCCGCGCGCGAGGCCCATGTCGAAGAACCGGTGGTCGCCTTCGAATCCCGCCGCACGCTTGCGCGCACCGGCGACGGCGTGGTGCTGCTCGTCGAGGACGAGGCGCCGGTCCGGGCCTTCGCCTCGCGCGCGCTTCGCCTGCGTGGCTACACCGTGCTCGAAGCCGAGAATGCGGAAGAGGCGCTGGCGCTCCTCGAGGACGGCACGGTCGATGTCGACATCTTCGTGACCGACGTGGTGATGCCCGGCATGGACGGACCAAGCTGGGTCCGCAAGGCGCTGGAACAGCGGCCCGACGTGAAGGTCGTCTTCGTCTCGGGCTATGCCGAGGACAGCTTTGCCGACACCCTCGGCTCTTTCTCGAACTCGGTGTTTCTGCCGAAACCCTTTTCGCTCGTCGACCTCACGACGACGGTGCAGGGCCAGCTTCTGCACTGATGGGCGCGCCCGAGGCCTTTCAGCCCCCGATCGAGGCGTAAAGCGCGCGGTCGGGCGCCAGCTTTCGCTCCATCAGCGCCTCGGCTTCGGAAGAAAGGGCGAGATCGGCGGCGGGCGAGACATTCACCACGGGCAGGCTGATCGCGCATTCCAGACGGTCCTCGAGGAATTCGACGAAGCGGTCGATCTCTTCGTAGCGGAAGAGGTGGTCGACCCCTTCGCCTTGCCGCGGCCGCAGGAAGCGTTCCTGCGAGCCGACCGCCGCAAAGGGCGGCGGCACCTCGGAACACCAGGCGCGAACGAAGGCCTCGAAGGTCATGCCATGCGTGGCGTTCCCCTGCGGCACAGCCGCCTCGCGTCGCCGGTAGCGATACCAGCTGCCCAGCCAGTCCCGCGGCTCGCGCATCAGCGCCGCCACCGCGAAACGCTCGCCCGAGGCCGCTGCGAGATACGGGCCCACAAAGCGGTGATAGCGGTGCACGCTCGTATGTTTCAGCCCCGGCGGCCGCTGGACGGACAGCACCGCCAGCGCCTCAAGCGCCTCGGCGATCGCGGTCGAGCCGCATTTCGGCGTGGCAAGCAACACAAGCCGTTGATCCCAGAACACCAGCACCCGTCATCCCCCAAAAGCCGCCTCGCGACAGGCGGCGTAAACCTTCGATTAACCAATCCGTGGAAAGGATGGAGGCATCGAAACCGGTTGAATTGTTCTCGTTTCATCCCCATAAGATAGAGAACAGGACAAGAACATTCTCACCGATTGCCGCGCCTCACCGGCTATGGAATAAGGATCGCCAGATGGCTTCTGCAACTCTCCTCGAACTAAACGGAAAGCGCGACATGGACAAGGCAAAGGCGCTGGAAAGCGCGCTCGCGCAGATCGAGCGGCAGTTCGGCAAGGGCTCGATCATGAAGCTGGGGTCGGACAACGCGATCATGGATGTCGAGGCGATCTCGACCGGATCGCTTGGCCTGGACATCGCGCTCGGCATCGGCGGCCTGCCGAAGGGGCGGATCATCGAGATCTACGGCCCGGAGAGCTCGGGCAAGACCACGCTCACGCTGCATGTGGTGGCCGAGGCGCAGAAGAAGGGCGGCGTCTGCGCCTTCGTCGACGCGGAACACGCGCTCGACCCGCAATACGCGAAAAAACTGGGCGTCAACCTTGACGAGTTGCTGATCTCGCAGCCCGACACCGGCGAACAGGCGCTCGAGATCGTCGACACGCTGGTGCGCTCGGGCGCGGTCAGCCTTGTGGTGGTCGACTCGGTCGCGGCTCTGACGCCGAAATCCGAGATCGAGGGCGACATGGGCGACATGCAGATGGGCAGCCAGGCCCGCCTGATGAGCCAGGCGATGCGAAAGCTGACGGCAAGCATCGGGCGCAGCAACTGCATGGTGATCTTCATCAACCAGATCCGCATGAAGATCGGCGTCATGTTTGGCAGCCCCGAGACGACGACGGGTGGCAACGCGCTGAAGTTCTACGCGAGTGTGCGGCTCGACATCCGCCGCATCGGTGCCATCAAGGACCGCGACGAGGTCGTGGGTAACACGACCAAGGTGAAGGTCGTGAAGAACAAGGTCGCCCCGCCTTTCAAGGAGATCGAGTTCGACATCATGTATGGCGAGGGCATCTCGAAGACGGGCGAGCTTGTCGATCTGGGCGTGAAGGCGGGCGTGGTCGAGAAGTCGGGCTCGTGGTATTCGCATGGCGACGAGCGGATCGGGCAGGGGCGCGAGAACGCGAAGCTCTTCCTGCGCCAGAACCCCGGCGTCGCCGCAGAGATCGAGGCGAAGATCCGCGGCAGCCACGGGCTTGACCTGACCGCCAAGGGCGATGTTGCCGTCGTCGATGAATGAGGCCTGACGCGCACGACTGACAGACGCCGCTCCTGTGGACAGGCCCGGCGGCTGCCGCTAAACGGACCGGGGGTGCCATGCCGGGCGCCCCTTGCGCCGGGGGTCCCACCGAACATGCCGTCACTGAACGATATCCGCTCTACCTTCCTCGACTTCTACGAGCGCAACGGGCACCGCGTCGTCGCCTCAAGCCCTCTCGTTCCGCGCAACGACCCGACGCTGATGTTCGCGAACTCCGGCATGGTGCAGTTCAAGAACCTCTTTACCGGTGTCGAGACACGCGACTACGTCCGCGCCACGACCGCACAGAAATGCGTGCGCGCGGGAGGCAAGCACAACGACCTCGACAATGTGGGCTACACCGCCCGGCACCACACCTTCTTCGAGATGCTGGGCAATTTCAGCTTCGGCGACTATTTCAAGGACAAGGCGATCCCCTTCGCCTGGGAGCTTCTGACGAAGGACTTCGACATCCCGAAGGACCGCCTGCTCGTCACCGTCTATCACACCGACGACGAGGCGGCGGACCTTTGGAAGAAGGTCGCGGGCCTGACTGACGACAGGATCATCCGCATCCCGACCGACGACAACTTTTGGCGGATGGGCCCGACCGGCCCCTGCGGCCCCTGCACCGAGATCTTCTTCGACCACGGTCCTTCGATCGCGGGTGGCCCCCCCGGCAGCCCTGACGAGGATGGTGATCGCTTCATCGAGATCTGGAACCTCGTCTTCATGCAGAACGAGCAGTTCGCCGACGGCTCTATGCGCGCGCTCGACATGCAGTCGATCGACACCGGGATGGGGCTGGAACGGATCGGCGCGCTCTTGCAGGGCAAGCACGACAACTACGACACCGACCTGATGCGTAGCCTGATCGAGGCGAGCGCGCAGGCGACAGGCACCGACCCGGACGGGCCGGGCCGCATCCACCACCGCGTCATCGCGGATCACCTGCGCTCGACCTCGTTCCTTGTCGCGGACGGGGTCATGCCGTCGAACGAGGGGCGCGGCTATGTGCTGCGCCGCATCATGCGCCGCGCGATGCGCCACGCGCATCAACTTGGGGCTGCGGACCCGGTGATGTTCCGCCTTGTCCCGGCGCTGGTGCGCCAGATGGGGGCGGCCTACCCCGAACTTGCCCGCGCACAGGCGCTGATCGAGGAGACGCTTCGGCTCGAGGAGACGCGCTTCAAGACGACGCTTGATCGCGGTCTGCGGCTGCTGGACGACGAGGTCGCGCGCCTGCCCGAGGGCGGGGCTTTGCCCGGTGCGGCGGCGTTCCGCCTTTACGACACTTACGGTTTTCCACTCGACCTGACGCAGGATGCGTTGCGCGAACAGGGGCGGTCGGTCGATGTCGCGGGCTTCGAGGCCGCGATGAGCGAGCAGAAGGCAAAGGCGCGCGCAAGCTGGGCCGGCACCGGCGAGACGCGGGATGCCGTCATCTGGTTCGACCTCGCGCAGACCGAGGGTGCGACCGAGTTCCTCGGCTATGATACCGAAGCCGCCGAGGGCGAAATCCGGGCGTTGGTGCAACACGGGGTGGCCGTCACGCAGGCGATGGCGGGCGAGGCGGTGCAGATCGTTGTCAACCAGACGCCGTTCTATGCCGAAAGCGGCGGCCAGACCGGTGATGCGGGCCTGATCGAGACGGCCACCGGCACAGCGCGCGTGACCGACACGAAGCGGTCGGCGGGCGTCGTGCTTCACACGGCCGAGGTGACGGCAGGCACCGTCTCGACCGGGCAGGCTGCCCGCCTGACGGTCGATCACGCCCGGCGCAGCGGCATCCGGCGCAACCACTCGGCCACGCACCTTCTGAACGAGGCGCTGCGCGAGGTGTTGGGCGACCATGTCGCGCAGCGCGGCTCGCTCAACGCGCCGGACCGGCTGCGCTTCGACTTCAGCCACGGCAAGGCGCTGACCCCTGCCGAGGTCGCCTCGGTCGAAGAGCGCATCAACGCAATCGTCCGGCAGAACGACGCGGTCGAGACGCGCCTGATGACGCCCGACGACGCGCGCGCGCTTGGGGCGCAGGCGCTCTTCGGCGAGAAATACGGCGACGAGGTGCGGGTCGTGTCGATGGGCCGGCATCCGGGGTCGGGCAAGGGCTTTGCGGGCGACGCCTGGTCGGTCGAGCTTTGCGGCGGCACCCATGTCGCGCGCCTGGGCGAGATCGGCCTTTGCGTCTTGCTCAGCGACAGCGCCTCGTCGGCGGGCGTGCGGCGGATCGAGGCTTTGACGGGGCCCGAGGCGCTGGGGCACCTCAAGGCGCAGGCAGGCGCGCTGGCCGAGGTCGGGGCCGCGCTGAAGGCGCAGCCGGACATCCTGCTCGAGCGCGTCCGCGCGCTGGTTGACGAGCGCCGCGCCTTGCAGAACGAGGTGGCGCAACTGCGCCGCGAGCTTGCGATGGGCGGCGCGGGCGTCGGCCCCGAAGTGCGCGAGATCGGCGGTGTGCGCTTCCTGGCGCAGGTGCTGAGTGGCGTGTCGGG
>JANPJD010000155.1:0-12314 GCA_031425325.1 Rhodobacterales bacterium
GCGGCCCGCATGGGGATGAGCGCCGCGCACTTCCAGCGCGTGTTCTCGCGGTGGGTCGGCGTCTCGCCCAAGCGCTGGCAGCAGTACCTGACCCTCGATCACGCGCGCCGCCTGCTGACCGACCGGATGACGGTGCTGGAGGCATCGCACGACGCAGGTCTTTCCGGCCCCTCGCGCCTGCACGATCTGTTCCTGCGGTGGGAAGCGATGAGCCCCGGCGAATACGCGCGCGGGGGCGAAGGGCTGATCGTCCGGTGGGGGTGGTTCGACAGCCCGTTCGGCCGCACCCTGGTAATGGGCACGGAGCGGGGCATCTGCGGCATCGCCTTCGCCGCCGAGACGGGCGAGGACGCCGCGATGACCGATCTCGTCTCGCGCTGGCCGAAGGCGCGCTTCGTCCAAGACGCGGCGATGCTCCGGCCATGGGTGCAGGCGGCGTTCGAGGTGACGGGTGCGGGCCACGAGACACCCCTCTACCTGATCGGGGCGCCGTTTCAGATCAAGGTGTGGGAGGCCCTGCTTCGCATCCCGACCGGGCATGTCACGACCTATTCCGAGCTCGCCGGTGCCGCAGGCCACCCGAGTGCCGTGCGGGCGGTGGGGACGGCTGTCGGGCGCAACCCGATCAGCTTCCTCATCCCCTGTCACCGCGCCCTTCGCAAGGATGGAACCCTGGGCGGCTATCACTGGGGATTGCCGGTCAAGCGCGCCATGCTCGCCTGGGAGGCTGCACGCGCCGACATCGACGCCGACCTGCGCGCCGCTTCGTGATCTGGGGCGCGCTGGGCGGACCTGTCGCCTGTGCCGGACACCTGCTATAGCCGCCACGAAATCGCATTATAACAAAGCGAAACGAGGCAGCACATGACGTTCAAGAGCCCCCTTCTTCTGGCTACGGCCAGCCTGCTGGCCCTGTCGGGCTGCGTCCAGTCCACCGGCACCGAGTCCGTTTTCGGCGGGCCGCGCACTACCGCAGGTGCGACCACGGGCGCGCTTCTGGGGGCAGCGGTCGGCGCCACATCGTCGGGCAACCGGCTGGAGAACGCAGCAGGCGGCGCGATCATCGGCGGCATCCTCGGCGGCACGGTCGGCACCATCCTTGACCAGCAGGCCGCCGACCTTCAGCGCAACGTCAGCCAGCAAACGCAGATCGTCAACAACGGCGACTCTCTGACCGTGACGATGCCACAGGACATCCTCTTCGCCACCAACAGCGCGACCCTTCGGCCCGATCTGCAACGCGACATCTATGCGGTTGCAACGAACCTCATCAACTATCCAGACAGCACGGTCGAGGTCGTCGGCCACACCGACAACACCGGTCCCGCCGCCTTCAACCAGGACCTGTCACAACGCCGGGCGGCGGCGGTGGCCGACATCCTGCGGGGCGCGGGCGTTCCCGGGCGCCGGGTCATCGCCTACGGGCGCGGGCCGGACCTGCCCATCGCGACGAACGCGACGCCCGAGGGACGTACGCTCAACCGCCGGGTCGAGATCGTGATCCGCCCCTCGGCCTGACCTTTTTTTTGCGATTGTGACGCATGACGCCGGGCCTTAGGTTTTCCTCGCGTCGGAGGGACCATGCCATTTCAGAAGGTCGAGCCGGAGAAACTTGCCCGGTCTGTCGTTCGCCAGATCGAACTCCTGATCCTGCGCGGCATTCTGCGCCCCGGAGAACGGCTGCCCTCGGAGCGTGAACTGTCCGAGCGGCTGGGCGTGTCGCGCCCCAGCCTACGCGATGCGGTAGCCGAGTTGCAGGAACGGGGCCTGATCTCGAGCCGGGCGGGGGCCGGCATCTACGTGGCCGACGTTCTCGGCTCAGCGTTTTCGCCGGCGCTGGTGCAGCTTTTCGCCGGCCACGACCAGGCGGTGTTCGACTACATCGCGTTTCGCCGCGACCTCGAGGGGCTTGCGGCCGAGCGGGCGGCGCGCCTCGCCTCGGATACCGACCTTGAGGTCGTTGGCGCGATCTTCGACAAGATGGAGGCGGCCCACACGCGGCGCTCGCCCGACGACGAGGCCCGGCTCGATGCCGAGTTTCACATGGCGATCATCGAGGCGAGCCACAACGTCATCATGCTTCACATGATGCGGTCGATGTTCGACCTGCTGCGTGAAGGCGTCTTCTACAACCGGCAAGTGATGTTCCGTCAGCGCACCACGCGGGACATGCTTCTTGACCAGCACCGGCGCATCAACGCAGCTCTCCATGCGCGCGACCCGTCGGCGGCACGCTTCGCCGTCGAGGCGCATCTGTCGTTTGTCGAAGAGGCACTGTCGGATCAGCAGCGGGCCGACCGCAACGAAGAGATCGCGCGCCAGCGGCTGGAGCACGAACGGTCGCGCTAGGCGCGACCGTCTTTGGCCCAGAACATCAGTTCAGCCGGGCTTCGACCTGACTGATCGCGGCATCGACCATCGCATTGCCGCGATCGGCGGTCATCTGGCGGGCGAGGACGTCTCCGGCAGCGGCGACCGCAAGGGACACTGCCCGCTCACGCACTTCGCGAAGCGCGGAAGTTTCCGCCGAAGCGATGCGATCCTCGGCAGCCAAAAGGCGGCGCGCAATGGCAACGCGCAGGTCTTCCTTGGCCTCGGCCGCGGCGGCCTGCGCCTCTTCCTTGGCCGAGGCTACGATCCGGTCGGCCTGGGCCTGCACGTCCTTCTGACGCCGCTCGTAGGTGGCAAGGATGGTCTGCGCCTCTTCCCGCAAGGCCTTGGCCTCCTCGAGGTCCAGACGGATCTGAGCCGCCCGAGCATCAAGTGCCCCGGTCAGCTTGGCAGGAACGCCCATGAACACCAGAACGCCAATGAACAGGATGAAGCCCAACAGGACCACGAAGTCCGTATTGGCCAGTGAAAAAAATGGGCCGGACGCCGCAAGGGCGGGCGAGGCGACGGCAGAGACGATCAGCGCAAGACGCAGCATCGGTTATCCCTTCATCCGGGCGGCGACCGCCCCGTCCACGGCCTTGGCATCGGCGGTTCCACCGAATGCCGCCACGATGTCACCCGCGGCTTCGCGGGCAACCTCGGTCACGGCAGCAAGGGCACCGTCTCGGATTTCGCCGATCCGAACCTCGGACTGCGCGGCACGCGCGGCAATCTGGGAATCGGCCTGGGCAGTGGCCGCGTCGAGGTCCTTCTGGATCTCGGCCCGCGCCTCGGCGACGATCCGTGCCGCATCGGTGCGGGCGCGCGCCAGCGCTTCGTTATAGGCCTTTTCAGCCTTGAGGGCTTTCTGCTTGAGTTCCTCTGCAGCCGCGAGGTCGTTCGAAATGGTCCCGCGCCGGTCGGCGAGAACCGATCCGATGCGCGGCAGAGCGATTCGGGTCAGCACAAAATAGATCGCGACAAGCGTGACAAGCAGCCAGAAGATCAGGTTCGGCCAAGTGGTCACATCAAGCTGTGGCATCCCCACGGCCGCGGCTTCTGGTTCAGTCGCCATAACTTGCTCCTGCAGCTCCGCCGAGGCGGATCGGGAATGGTCTGGCCGGGCGAAGTGGTCCGCCCGGCCGGGTGTGGATGGATCAGACCGCGAACATCAGCAGAAGCGCGATGAGGAACGAGAAGATCCCCAGCGCTTCGGCGAAGGCCACGCCGACGAAGAAGTTAGCAAGCTGGCTCGGGGCTGCCGACGGGTTGCGGAGCGCACCGGCGAGGAAGTTCGCCGCGATGTTGCCCACGCCGATGCCGGCGCCGCCCAGACCGAGCGTGGCAAGGCCAGCTCCGATAAAGCGGCCCATGTCTGCGATATTGCCTTCCATAGCTTTCAGCTCCTTGATGGAATGGGAAATGAGTGTGGTTCGGGATCGGACCCTAGTGATGCGCGCCGCCGACTGCATCGCGCAGATACACACAGGTCAGAATTGTAAAGACGTAGGCCTGAACGACTGCGACTAGCAGTTCGAGCCCGTAGATCGCGGCGACCCCGGCGATGACGAAGGGCGACGCCACGAGAAGTGTCGCGAAGCCCGCGATCACTTTCAGAACGGCATGGCCGGCCAGGATGTTGCCCGCAAGTCGGATCGAATGGCTAACCGGGCGCACGAAGTACGAGATCACCTCGATCACCGCAAGGATCGGCCGCACCGCCAACGGTGCCGACGTGACCCAGAACATGCCCAGAAAGCCGATCCCGTTCCGCACGAAGCCAAGGATTGTCACGCCCAAGAACACCAGAAGCGCCAACGTCACCGTCACCGCCACATGGCTGGTAGGGGCGAAGCTGGTCGGGATCAGAGCAAGGACGTTGGCCAGTAGCACGAAGAGGAACAGCGTGATGACGTAGGGGAAGTACTTGACCCCGTCATGGCCAGTCACATCCTCGACCATGTTGTAGATGAACCCGTAGATGAGTTCGGCCACCGACTGGGACCGCGACGGCACGATCGCACGGCGGCGCGTCCCGATCACGAGAAGTACCGCCACGGCCAGGACAGCAAGCGCCATCCACAGAGTGCCGTTCGTGACCGTGTACCAATGGATGTCCGTGCCGCCGAACAGGGGCTTCAGGACGAATTGATCCATCGGGTGGATGTTGAAGCCACTGCCCTCGGTCTCGGTCGCCATCTCAGTTCCCCTCGTCCGGACCCGGGCCGTCACCCCCGTCCCGCCTCATCTGCGCTGCGGTGCCCAGCATTGTGCGGACGCCGGCAGCAAAACCCAGCAGGGCGAAGATCACGAGGAACACCGGCAGGGTGCCGAACAGCACGTCCAGCCCGTATCCGATCCCCAGACCGATCATCATGCCCGTCACAAGCTCGATGATCATCCGCCACGCCACTTCGCCTTGCGAAAAGCCGTTGTCCTTGCCGCCAGACTCGGCGCGGCGTTCCGTCCGTTTTTCCTTCACCTTTCCGATGCGCTCCTCAAGGGCACGCAGGCGGTCTGGATCGGGATCGTCGGACATGTCGGACCCTTCGCAGTCGGGCGGAACCTATGGAGGAGGCCAGACGGAGTCAAGCTGCGTCGGCCTGGAGGAAATGGCATGTAAGTCTTTGCCACGAAGTCAGAATCTACTGGACGTCCGTTCGGCCCTGTAGCGCGTTGCGTGTCGAGTCGACTGGACGACATTCAACCGTATGGTTGACGGTTCCGCCCTTCCTAGTCCAACTGGGCCAGATGACCGGCAACCTCGACCTCATTTTCTCGGCCCTCTCGGACCCGACGCGGCGGGCGATCCTGACGCTGCTGCTCGAAGATGACATGGCGGTCACCGATGTCGCGCATCCGTTCGAGATGTCGCTCGCGGCGATCTCGAAGCACCTCGTCATCCTCGCCGCCGCCGGTCTGATCGTTCAGGAAAAGCGGGGGCGCGTGAAATGGTGCAAGCTAGACCCCGACGCGATGCGCGCGGCTTCGGTCTGGATGCAGGGGTTCGGGCAGTTCGATCCGGTCGACCTTGATGGGCTCGAGCGGTTTCTGGACAGCGAGCTTGCCCTTGACGCGGCCGACGAGGCGTCCGGCGACGGCCCGCCGGGCGGACCCAAGCTGGGTTGGCACGCTTGACAGCCCAGCCGTTCTGCCGGCCAAATCCTTGCTGGACGCGGACTGGACGGGCCGGGCTGCGACGAGGCTGAACCGCCATGCGATCGGAAACCGCGCATCCGGCCACGAGGCCCACCTGCCGCCCGGCGTCCCATGGCCGGTGAAAGCACAAGCGTAGATCTGCTGCCCGTCGTCGTGCTGCTGGGCTCGGCGGTCGTCGCGGTGCCGCTGTTCAAGCGGATCGGCCTTGGATCCGTGCTGGGCTACCTTGCGGCGGGTCTTGCGATCGGGCCGTTCGGCATCGGCCTGTTCGACGATCCGGCGACCATCCTGCATGTCGCGGAACTCGGCGTCGTCATGTTCCTGTTCATCATCGGGCTCGAGATGCAGCCGACCCGGCTTTGGTCGATGCGCCGCGACATCTTCGGGCTCGGGCTGACGCAGGTGCTGGGCTGCATGGCGCTCTTGTCCTGGGTGGGGGTCGCGCTTGGCTTTCCTTGGGGGCAATCCGTCATTGCAGGGGCGGGCTTCGTGCTGACCTCGACCGCCATCGTGATGCAGTTCCTCGAGGAACGGGGCGATCTGTCCACCCCGAAGGGCGGGCGCATCGTCTCGATCCTCTTGATGGAGGATCTGGCCATCGTCCCCTTGCTGGCGCTTGCCGCTTTTCTGGCACCCGGCGGCGCCGAGACGACGCTGGCCGAGCGGGCGACGAGCGCCGCCATCGGCCTCGGCGCGATCGTGGCACTCGTGCTGTCGGGGCGCTACCTGCTCGATCCGCTGTTCCGCCTGCTTGCCCGCGCACGGGCGCGCGAGGTGATGACGGCGGCGGCTCTGCTTGTGGTCCTCGGGGCCGCATTCGGGATGCAACTGGGCGGGCTGTCGTCGGCCATGGGTGCCTTCCTTGCGGGCGTGCTCTTGTCGGAATCGAGTTTTCGCCACCAGCTCGAGTCCGAGGTCGAGCCCTTCCGGGGCATTCTGCTGGGGCTGTTCTTCCTTGCCGTCGGCATGTCGCTTGACCTCGCGGTCATCGCCGACAACTGGCAACTTGTAGGCACGAGCGTCATCGCCTTCATGGTCCTGAAAGCCATCGGAACCTATGTCATCGCACGGGGCTTCGGCGCGACGCACCGCGAGGCGCTTGAACGTACGGTCCTGATGACGCAGGGCGGCGAGTTTGCTTTCGTCCTTTACGGGGCGGCACTGGCGGTCGGATTGATCGACGCGACCGCGAATGCGGTCCTGACTGCGATCATCATCGTCTCGATGATCCTGACCCCGCTTATGGTGATCCTGCATGACCGGTTCGCACGCCCTGCTGCCGTCTCGACGGACGGGCTCGAAGGGCCCGACGAGTTGTCGGGCACGGTGCTGTTGATCGGGTTCGGGCGCTTCAGCCAGATCGTAGCGCAGACGCTGCTCGCCCGCGGCTACACCATCTCGACCATCGACAGCGACCCCGAGATGATCCGCGCCGCCGGCAACTTCGGCTTCAAGGTCTGGTATGGCGACGGCACCCGCCTCGACATCCTGCATTCGGCCGGGGCCAGCCGGGCGCGCGCCGTGATCGTCGGCATCGACGACCGCGAGGCGGCGACGCGGATCGTCACGCTGATGAAGGCAGAGTTTCCGCTGACGCCGGTCCTTGTGCGCGCCTATGACCGCTCGCACCTGATGACACTGCTGCGCGCCGGTGCCGACGAGATCGTGCGCGAGACCTTCGAGTCCGCCCTTGTGCTTGGCGGCCGGGCGCTGTCCGTCCTCGGGGATGCGCCCGATGTCGTCGAGGAAATCGTCGATCAGGTCCGCAAGCGGGACGCCGCGCGCATGGCGCTTCAGTTCAACGAGGGGCTGATGGCTGGCAGAGATCTTCTTCTGTCGAACGCGCAGACGTTACGCCGGTCGGAGCCGGTCGTGACGGATCAGTAGATCACGACCGACCGGATGCTCTTGCCCGCGTGCATAAGGTCGAAGCCCTTGTTGATGTCCGACAGCGGCATCGTATGGGTGATCATCGGGTCGATCTGGATCTTGCCGTCCATGTACCAGTCGACGATCTTCGGCACGTCCGTCCGCCCTCTTGCGCCACCGAAGGCAGTGCCTTTCCAGACCCGGCCCGTTACCAACTGAAACGGCCGCGTCTGAATCTCGGCCCCGGCGGGTGCCACGCCGATCACTACCGACACGCCCCAGCCGCGATGCGTGCACTCCAGCGCATCGCGCATGACCTTGACGTTGCCGGTGCAGTCGAAGCTGTAGTCGGCCCCGCCGATCTGGTCGAAGGGCGTCTTCGTCATCTCGACAAGGTGCTGGACGATGCCGCCGTCGACTTCCTTCGGATTGACGAAGTGGGTCATCCCGAAGCGCTCGCCCCAGGCCTTGCGATCATTGTTGATGTCGACACCGATGATCATGTCCGCCCCGGCAAGGCGCAGACCCTGGATCACGTTCAGGCCAATACCGCCCAGCCCGAAGACGACCGCCTTCGCCCCGATTTCGACCTTGGCGGTATTGATGACGGCACCGATGCCGGTGGTCACGCCGCAGCCGATATAGCAGATCTTGTCGAACGGCGCGTCCTTGCGGACCTTGGCCAGAGCGATCTCGGGCAGGACCGTGTGGTTCGCGAACGTCGAGCAGCCCATGTAGTGCAGGATCGGCGTGCCATCGGTCATCGAAAAGCGCGACGTGCCGTCGGGCATCACGCCCTTGCCTTGCGTCGTTCGGATCGAAGTGCAGAGGTTGGTCTTCTGGCTGAGGCAGGACGGACAGGCCCGACACTCGGGCGTGTAAAGCGGGATGACGTGATCGCCAGGCTTCAGGCTTGTCACCCCCGGCCCGACTTCGACTACGATACCGGCGCCCTCATGCCCGAGGATGGCGGGGAACAGACCCTCGGGGTCGGCCCCCGACAGGGTGAACTCGTCGGTGTGGCAGATGCCCGTCGCCTTGATCTCGACCATCACCTCGCCCGCTTTCGGGCCGTCGAGGTTGACCTCCATGATCTCGAGCGGTTTGCCCGCAGCAATGGCGACGGCAGCACGGGTTCGCATCTGTGATCTCCCTCGTTGCCGTAAGACTAGCCGAATGCGGCCTGCCTGCAACCTTTCCTCCCGCAACCGCGACAAACTGCCAGACGGGCGCGATGCATGGGCACAGTTCGCCCCTTCCGCATCCTCTCGGGCTGGCTTAGCTTTCGCGTGCGCGGCAGGAGACAGTGATGACGGTCCATATCGGTGCGAACCCCGGCGACATCGCCGAGACCGTGCTTCTGCCTGGCGACCCATACCGCGCCCGCTGGGCGGCCGAGACGTTCCTCGACTCGCCCCGCCTCGTCAACGAGGTGCGCGGCATGCTGGGCTATACCGGCACCTGGCGCGGCAATCCCGTGACCATCCACGGGACCGGCATGGGGATGCCTTCGCTCTCGATCTATGTGAACGAGTTGATCCGAGACTACGGCGCGCAGACGTTGATCCGCATCGGATCGGCCGGGGGCATGCAGCCGCAGGTCAATCTGCGCGACGTTGTGCTGGCGGTCTCGGCGACGACGCTTTCGACGCCGTCGCGGAGCATTTTCAAGGATATCAACTTCGCCCCGACCGCCGATTTCGGTCTGTTGCAGGCGGCATGGGTGGCAGCGGGCGACAAGGGCATCCCGGTCCATGCAGGCGGGATCTATTCGTCCGACGTCTTCTACGACGAGCGGCCCGACCTGAACGAACAGATGCGGCGGCACGGCATCCTCTGCGTCGAGATGGAGGCGGCCGAGCTTTACACACTGGCAGCCCGATACGGGCGGCGCGCGCTCGCGGTTCTGACGATCTCGGACCACCTGCTGACACACGAGGCCCTTCCGGCATCAGAGCGCGAGCGCAGCTTCGGCGATATGGTCGAGATCGCCTTGCAGGCCGCCTTTGCCTGACGTGCCTTGCCCACGATGACCCAGCCCAGCGACATCGCGGTCGTGATCCCGTTCTATAACGGATCAGCCTTCATCCGCCGCGCCATCGAAAGCGTGTTGGCGCAGACCCTTCCTCCGGCCGAGTTCGTGATCGTGAACGACGGCTCGACCGACGAGGAGCGGGCTTTCCTTCATACGATCTGCACCGAGTTCGGCGTCCGGGTCGTCGACCGGCCGAACGGCGGTCAGGGTGCCGCCCGCAACACGGGCGTGGCCGAGACGATGGCGCCCTACGTCTGCTTTCTCGATCAGGACGATTTCTATCTGCACAACCATCACGAGGTGCTGCGCCGCCATGTTCCGGACGGCGACCCGATGTTCGGCTGGGTTTATGGTGACCTTGTTCTGGCGAACGAGGCCGGACGGGTGCGCCAGCGCGGGCATGTGAAGGAACGGGCCGCACATCCCAAGCGCAGCCTCAAGGTGATGCTGGCGGAAGATCTGTTCATCTTGCCGTCAGCCACGCTTTTGTCCCGGGCCGCCTTCGACGCGGTGGGCGGCTTTGACGAACGGCTACGTGGGTTCGAGGACGACGACCTTTTCCGGCGGCTATTCGAGGCGGGCTTCACGAACAGCTTCGTCGATGAGCCCGTCTACTTTTGGTGCATGAACCGGGGCAGCACGATGTACGGGCACTGGATGCTCCGCAGTCGCCTCTACTACCTGACGAAACTGATGGCGGCCTATCCCGACGATCCCGCCAGCCGGGAGTACTTCATCGGCGACCTCATCTGGCCGCGTCTGGCAGAGCCGATCCTTGGGCATATCAGGGCCATCCAGCGGCCCGATCACCGGCTTCACAGCTACGCGGACGAGCTTCACGAGACGACCAAGACGGTGCTGCAACAGCTGATCCGCGATCACTACCTTCGCGGGAACCAACTGCGCTACATCAAGCTCGGCTGGGCCAAGCACATCGGGCGCCGGCACGGCTGGCTCAGCCTTCTGTCGGGGCGTGACATGCTCGATTTCTCGACCGTGGCGCGACGACGCCAAGCCGTCAGACCACCCGTTCGACCATCAGTTTCTTGATCTCGGCGATCGCCTTTGCCGGGTTCAGGCCCTTGGGGCAGGTCTTGGCACAGTTCATGATGGTGTGGCAGCGATAAAGCTTGAAGGGGTCCTCCAGCTTGTCCAGACGCTCGCCCGTGGTCTCGTCGCGGCTGTCGATGATCCAGCGATAAGCGTGCAGCAGGGCGGCCGGGCCCAGAAAACGGTCACCGTTCCACCAGTAGCTGGGGCAGGCTGTCGAACAGCAGGCGCACATTACGCATTCGTACAGGCCGTCCAGCTTCGAGCGGTCCTCGATCGACTGCCGCCACTCCTTCGAAGGTTCGTTCGTACTGGTCTGTAGCCACGGCATGATGCTTGCATGCTGCGCGTAGAACATGCTGAGGTCGGGGACGAGGTCCTTGATCACCGGCATGTGCGGCAGCGGGTAGATGCGGACATCGCCCTTCACCTCATCCAGACCATAGATGCAGGCCAGGGTGTTGATCCCGTCGATGTTCATCGCGCAGGAGCCGCAGATCCCCTCGCGGCACGAGCGGCGGAACACCAGCGTGGGGTCGATCTCGTCCTTGATCTTGATCAGCGCGTCCAGGACCATGGGGCCACAGGAGTCGAGGTCCACCACGTAGGTGTCCACGCGAGGGTTCTTTCCGTCGTCGGGCGTCCAGCGGTAGATGCGGAAGGTCTTGGTGCGCGTGGCCCCCTGGGGCGCGGGCCAGGTCTGGCCCACGGTCATGCGGCTGTTGCGGGGTAGGCGAAGCTGGACCATGGGGCGAAACCTTTCCTGGAGTGGGGGCCGTCAGCCCCCGAGCGTGGCCTGGATGCAGCCGATGGCCTCGGGTCGGGCCAGCACGGCGCTGACCACGGGGCCGAGCGCCGGGGTGGGGCCGCCCGCCTGCGCCATCTGCGCGAGCTCGGCCGGCGCGGCCACCGCCACCACGCAGGCGGCCATCACGTCGCCGTCCTGGGGCGAGACCTCGGTCAGCATCGGCAGGATGGCGGCGTTGGCGGCCGCCTGCTCGGGCGTCTGGGTCTGCGCGAGGGCGGCGGTGCCGAGGAGCGCGAGGGTGGCGAGGCAAAGGGCGAGGCGCATCGGGAATGTCCTTGTCGGGATCGGGGTGGGGTCGGTCACAGGGCCGCGGGCCGGACGGGCTCGGTGCCCGTCCGCTCGACCGCGCAGGTGCGGTACACCTCCTGGGGGTCGCGCCCCGAGAGGTAGTCCGACGACAGCGTGAGGCCCACCCCCAGGAAGGGCCCGTCCGAGGAGGAGGCGCCCACCTCGACGCTGCCGCCCGGGCCCTGCGCCGCCCGCGCCCGCTCCTCGCAGAGCCGCGCGGCCTGGAGCGGGTCCATGGGCCCCGTCTCGCAGGCGGCGAGGAGGGCGAGCGCAAGGAGGGCGAAGGGTCGGGTCATCAGTAGACGCGGGCCTTGGGGGCGATCCGCCTGAGCTCGATGCCGCCCTGGTCGGGCGGGGTCAGCGGGTCGACGTGGACGGGGCGGGTGGCGAGGCGGACCTCCGTGCCCTCAACATAGGCGAGCGAGTGGACGCGCCAGTTCACGTCGTCGCGCGCGGGGAAGTCCTCGTGGGCGTGGGCCCCCCGGCTCTCCTTGCGGGCCTCGGCGGCGACCACGGTCGCAAGCGCGTTGGGCAGGAGGTTGGTGAGCTCCAGCGTCTCCATCAGGTCGGTGTTCCAGACGAGGCTGCGGTCCGACACCTTGAGGTCCGCGGCCTTGGCGGCGATGGCCGTCATCCGCTCCACTCCGCTCCAGAGCGTCTCGCTCGTGCGGAACACCGCCGCGTCCTCCTGCATGGCGCGCTGCATCTCGAGGCGCTGGCCCGCCGCGGGGG
>JANPJD010000156.1:0-5982 GCA_031425325.1 Rhodobacterales bacterium
GCGCGCGCCATTCGCGTGTGCGGCTGATACGTGCGAGTCGAGCCGTCGAAAATGGGAACAGTCGGGACATCGGGGTGATGTGGGCCGAGGCCGGCTGGATCAACGAACTGAAGATGCAGTGAAACCATGAGACATCAATCATATAGACTGGCCGTTGCGCCCATGATGGACTGGACGGACCGGCATTGCCGGTACTTCCACCGCCTGATGACGAGCCGCGCGCTGCTCTATACCGAGATGGTGACCGCAGCCGCCGTCATCCATGGCCCGCGCGATAGGCTGCTCGGGTTTGACCCGGCCGAGCATCCCGTCGCGCTGCAACTCGGCGGCTCGGACCTGCAGGACCTCGCGCAGGCGGTCAGGATCGCGCGCGACTGGGGATATGACGAGATCAACCTCAACGTCGGCTGTCCGTCGGACCGTGTGCAATCGGGCTGCTTCGGGGCCGTGCTCATGGAGCGTCCTGCTCTCGTGGCCGACTGCGTGGCCGCGATGATTGCGGAAAGCCCGGTACCCGTGACGGTCAAATGCCGGATCGGCGTGGACGATCAGGATGCCGCCGCCACATTGCCTGCCTTTCTGGAAACGGTCAGCGCGGCGGGCGTGCGCCACTTCATCATCCACGCGCGCAAGGCCTGGTTGCAGGGCCTGTCACCCAAGGAGAACCGCGAGGTGCCGCCCCTCGACTATCCGCTGGTGATGGCGATGAAGCGCGCCTTCCCGGACCTTCTGATCTCGATCAACGGCGGCTTCACCTCGCTCGACCAGGCGCGCGCGCTGCTTGCGCAGGGGCTGGATGGCGTGATGATCGGGCGCTCGGCTTATCACGATCCGGGGGCCGTGCTGATCGGGGCCGATGCGCTTTGGGGCGACGGGCCGGGCCGCGATGCGCTGCAGACGGTCGAGGCGATGAGGCCCTACCTTGTGCGCCACCTGGGCCACGGCGGGCGGTTGCATCAGGTGACGCGCCACATGCTCGGTCTCTTTGCGGGGCAACCGGGCGCGCGGGGCTGGCGGCGGGTCCTGTCCGAAGGCGCGTCGCGCAGCGGCGCCGGGCTGGAGGTGCTTGACCGGGCGCTGGCAGAACTGGCGATGCCCGCCCGCGTCGCCTGATCGCGCCCCGCACGGGCGGGGTCTGGTCACTGGCAGGGACAGGGGCTATGCCTCGGGTCCCCAAGGAGTGCGCCACCATGCCCGAACTCGCCGACCTGTTGCCGATGCTGGCACTTCTTCTGGTGATCGGCGCGTTCGCGGGGGTCATCGCGGGGCTTCTGGGGGTGGGGGGCGGCATCGTCCTCGTGCCCGCCTTCTTCTACGCGTTCACGCATCTGGACTATGACGGGCCGCAGATCATGCAGGTCTGCGTCGCGACCTCGCTTGCGACCATCGTCTTCACCTCGATCCGCTCGGTCATGGCGCACAAGAAGAAGGGTGCGGTCGACTGGGACGTGCTGCGCGGTTGGGCGCCCGGCATTGTCGCGGGCGCGGTTCTGGGCGTCGCCGTCGCGGTCTCGGTGCGGTCAGGGGTCCTGCTTGCCGTGTTCGGCACGCTCGGTCTGATCGTGGGCCTTTACATGGCGTTCGGGCGGGCGGACTGGCGGCTTGGTGCCGCGATGCCAGTGGGGGTCGTGCGCGCTGGCCTGTCGTCGGTGGTGGGGTTCCTCTCGGTCCTGATGGGGATCGGCGGGGGCACGTTCGGTGTGCCGCTGATGTCGCTGTACGGCGTGCCGATCCACCGGGCGATCGCGACCGCTTCGGGCTTCGGTCTGCTTATCGCGGCCCCGTCGGTGCTTGCGTTCCTGTTCCTGCCAGTGGACGAGGCCCCGCCCTGGACGGTCGGCGCAGTCAACCTGCCGGCCTTCGCCGCCGTCATCCTGACCACGATGGTCACGACGCCCTGGGGCGCGCGGTTGGCGCATGCGATGAACCCGAGACTCCTGAAGCGCGCCTTCGCCGTGTTCCTGATCGTCGTGGCCCTCAACATGCTTCGCAAGGCGCTTGGGTGGTGAAGGGGCCGGGCTGGCTGCGGATCGGTCCCGACCCTGCCATCCTCGCCTGGGCCGAGGCCGCGCGCGGCCCTGCGCTGGCGGCGCTGACCGAGGCCGAGGATTGGCGCTGCGGCGCAACGTGGTGGCCCGGCATCGACGCGTTGCCTAACGGTCGTGACGGGGCGATCGGTGGCGTCGGCCTGCCGGGGTCGGTTCGTTCCGCGCTGCTTTGGCAACCGGCCCATTGGCATCCGGCGCAGCTTTCGACCGTGCGCCCCGGCTATCCGCAGCCCTGGCCACCTGAATCCGAGACGGCGTTCCACTACCGCGTCCGGCGCGACGCGGCGCATGTCGATGGCCTTCTGCCCATCGGCCCCGACCGGCGGCGTCATCTGCGCGAGCCCCACGCCTTCATCCTCGGCCTGCCGCTGACAGACGCGGACGAGGCGGCATCGCCCCTGACGGTGTGGGAGGGCAGTCATGACGTGATGCGCCGCGCGTTCGCGGGGGTTCTGGGCACGGTCCCGGCAGCGGACTGGCCGGATGTGGATCTGACCGAGGTCTATCACGCCGCCCGGCGAGAGGTCTTCGCGACCTGCCCGCGCGTCACGCTGCCCGCACGGCCGGGCAGCGCGATCCTGCTGCATCGCCTGACGCTGCATGGCGTGGCCCCTTGGGCCGACGGCACGCAGGCCGAGGCGCCTGGCCGGATCGTCGCCTACTTCCGCCCCGAGTTTACCGACATCACGGACTGGCTTCGCCAACCTTAAGGCGTCAGCGGTCCAGCCGCCCGATCCGCCCGCCGCGGCGCCGTGCAAGGCGCGGGGCGCGTAACGGCAGGTCGGCCATCACCTCGGCCCGCGCCTCGGGCGTCAGGCGCGACCAGGCGGCGATCTCGTCGATGGTCCGTAGGCAGCCGATGCAGATCCGCTCTTCGGGATGCACGACACAGAGCTTCACGCAGGGCGAGTCGATCTCGTCCCTCGACCATACGTCGCTCACTGCCCGCTCTCCCGCGCAAGATGGCCCAGGCGGTCAAGCGCCCCTTGCAGGATATAGCCTGCTGCCACGTGGTCGATCACCTCGGACCGACGCTTGCGTGACGTATCCGCCGCAAGAAGCGCGCGTTCGGCGGCGACAGTGCTGAGACGTTCGTCCCAGAAGCCGATCGGCAGGGGCGTCAGGCGCGACAGATTGCGCGCGAAGGCGCGGGTGGACTGGGAGCGCGGGCCTTCCGAGCCGTCCATGTTCAGCGGCAGGCCCAGCAGAAGCCCGGCCAGCGCGCGCGCGGTCGCAATCTTCAGCACCTCGGCTGCATCCAGTGTGAACTTCGTGCGTCGCACGGTCAGAAGCGGGCTCGCGACCTGCCGAAAGCTGTCCGATACGGCCACGCCGATGGTCTTTTCGCCCAGGTCGAGGCCCGCCAGCGCGCCGTGCCGGGGCAGGGCGGCGGCAAAGCCCGCGATGTCGTCATGCACGCTCACTGCACCACGCCCGCCGCTTCGGCGGCGGCGCGCACCACGGCAAGGTCCGCCTCGCGCCCGGCAAAGCGCTGCTGCGCTTCGGTCCAGACAGCGCGGGCGGCTTCGGTCTCGCCCAAGATGCCCTGCGCCCCGATCAGCCGCGCCCAATCGGCGGCGGTACCGCCTTCCGAGGCCAGTCGCTCGCCGAGTTGTGCGACCATGCCCCGGATCATCGCCTCGCGGTCCTCGGGGGCCATTTCGGCGGCGGCCGCGATGTCGGCTTCGGTCGGGCCGACGGCGGCGGCGGGCAGGGTATAGTCGATCCCCGCTTCGGCGGCGATGCGTCCGATCTGGTCGCGGATCGGCCCGACCCACGGGTCGTCCGGTGTCGAGCGCTCCAGGAGCGGGGTCCAGAGGCCCATCGTGCGGTCCGGTCGCCCCGTCTGCGCGAACATCAGGCCCGCATAGAACGTGGCCGTCCCGTCGAGTGGATCGAGCGCCAGCGCCCGCACAAGCTCTGCCTCGGCCTGGGGCGAGACATATCCACCGGCCGCAAGGATCATCGCCTCGGCCAGGAGGGCGTGATCCTCGGCGGTCGCAGCCTCGGCCAGAAGGGCGATCACCCGGCGCTGCGCCTCGGCTGCTGCCGCATAGTTGCCGAGCGCCGCTTCGTTCTGGGCCAGCAGGCGATGCCCTTCTAGGTCGTTGGGCCGATCTCGCAGCGCGGCGCGAAGGCGGTCCATCAACTGCGCGAACTCGGGGTCTTCGGGCTGGCGAAGCGTCGCATCCGCTGTCGCCGCCTCGGCAGCGGCCTGCGGCGGGCGGCTGCGGTAAAGCTCGTCCGCGCGGGCAAGCCGCTCGGCCACCGGCATGTCGGGATAGCCCGGCGCACCAAGCCGCAGATAGGTCCAGACGCCACCCAGCATGACCGCCGCCACCAGAAGCCCCATCGCCAGCGTGACCCCACGCGGCGCAGCCATGCCGCCCCCGTCGGCCGCCATCGCCCGGTCGGCATCGAGCACCCTGCGCGAGATCTCGGTCCGCAGCCGCTCGGCCTCGTCGTCGGGCACCACGCCGCGCGCCACGTCCCGCTCGATCTCGCGCAACTGGTCGCGGTAGACCCGAAGGTCGTACGAGGCCGACGGCTCCTCCGTATCGCTTCCCCGCAGCAAGGCGAGCAGCAGAAGCGCCGTCACCGCAAGGCCGATGCCCGCCGCCGCGATCCAGAACACCATGATCCCTCCGATCCTCGGGGGGTGATGTAATGGCTTGGCACGCCGTGCAAAAGGCGAAATCGGCGGAACGGGGCGCAGCGCGCCGTTGCGGACCAGATGTCGCAACCCCGATGTCGCGATTTTCCCGATTGTGCCGCTTCGACGACGCCCCTAGACCGTCAGGCATTGCAGACAGTCAGGGACACCCCGAAGGACAGTCGCGCCGATGAGCCGCTATTCCGTCTTTGCCCTCGTGCGCGAGGCGTTCAACGATCAGCAGGGTTGGAAGCGGGCCTGGGCCAAGGCCGCGCCGAAGTCGGCCTACGATGTCGTGATCGTGGGGGCAGGGGGGCACGGCCTTGCGACCGCCTACTACCTTGGCAAGAACCACGGGATCACCAATGTCGCGGTGATCGAGAAGGGCTGGCTCGGCGGCGGCAACACGGGCCGCAACACCACGATCATCCGCTCGAACTACCTGCAGGACCCGTCGGCGGCGCTCTACGAAAAGGCCCGCTCGCTCTATGAGACGCTCAGTCAGGAGCTGAACTACAACGTGATGTTCAGCCCGCGCGGCCTGCTGATGCTGGCGCAGACCCATCACGAGGTCAGGGGTTACTTGCGGACGGTCCATGCCAACATGCTGCAAGGCGTCGCGACCGAATACATCGGGCCGGAGCGCGTGAAAGAGCTGGTGCCGATCATCAACATCGACGGCCCGCGCTATCCCGTCCTCGGCGCGCTCTACCAGGCGCGCGGAGGCACGGCGCGCCACGATGCGGTGGCCTGGGGGTATGCTCGGGCCTGCTCGGCCATGGGGATGGACATCATCCAGCAATGCGAAGTCACGGGCGTGCGGTCCGAGGGCGGTCGCGTCACGGGGATCGAGACGACCCGGGGTGCCATCGCCACGAAGAAGCTCGGCATAGTAGTCGCAGGCCACTCGGGGCAGGTGGCCGAGAAGGCGGGCTTCCGGTTGCCGGTCGAGGCGGTGGCGTTGCAGGCGCTGGTCAGCGAGCCGATCAAGCCCTGCATGGATGTCGTGGTGATGGCGAATACCGTCCACGGCTACATGAGCCAGTCCGACAAGGGCGAGATGGTGATCGGCGGCGGCACCGACGGGTTCAACAACTACACCCAGCGCGGCAGCTTCCACCACATCGAAGAGACGCTGCGCGCCCTGATCGAGACCTTCCCGATGATCTCGCGCCTCAAGATGCTGCGCCAGTGGGGCGGGATCGTGGACATGACGGGCGACCGCAGCCCCATCATCTCGAAGACGCCCCTGGGCAACTGCTTCATCAACTGCGGCTGGGG
>JANPJD010000157.1:0-3007 GCA_031425325.1 Rhodobacterales bacterium
GCGACATCGGGCGTCAACGCGCGCGCAAGGTCGGTCTGATAGCTCGACAGTTCCAGCACGATGACCTCGGCCTCGCCCGGCGGGTCGAGGTCAAGCACGCCGCGCCCGATATTGCCGCCCATCTGGCTGGGGCGGCCCGCCTCGGTCAGAAGATGGTGGATCAGCGCCGTCGTGGTGGACTTGCCGTTCGAGCCCGTCACGCAGACGACACGCGGCGGCTGATCGAGCGCATCCCATGACTCGAGGGCCAGCGAGCGGAAGAAGAGCCCGATATCGTTGTCGAGCGGCACGCCGAGGTCGAGCGCGCGGGCCACGACGGGATGCGGCTGCGGATAGAGATGCGGTATCCCCGGCGAGACGATCAGCGTGGCCACCTGCCCAAGCGTCGGCCCGCGCGAGAGGTCGACGGGCGTGAAGCCCAGCGCCTCGGCCGCCTCGCGCCCCTCGGCGCTGTCGTCCCACACGCGCGGCACTGCCCCGCCCTCGGCCAGCGCGCGCGCCGTGGCAAGCCCCGACCGCCCGAGGCCCAGCACCGCCACCTCGCGCCCCGCGAAGCCCTGGACCGGAATCATGCGTCACCCCCGTTTTCGGCGGCGACAATGGGCGGTGCCGCGCCGGGCCGCAAGGCTACCACGGGATCGGCTGGCGGCGGCGGAAGAAGCCGCCCGTCGGCCCGTCCTCGGGCAAAAGCGCCAACCAGATCGGCGTATCTGCCCCTTCATCGGCGGTCAGCGGCGCGCCAGAGCCCCCCATGCGCGTCGCGACCCAGCCGGGGCAGGCCGCGTTCACCTTGACGCCGGGCGGCAGGTCGCGAGGCAGAGCCTTGGTCAGGGCGTTCAGCGCGGCCTTGGCAATGCCGTAGGCACCAGGCCCCTCAAGCCCCTCGGCAAAGCTGCCCCAGCCCGACGAGAGGTTGACGATCCGCCCCCAGCCCGTCTCGCGCCAATGCGGCAGGTTGAGCCGCACAAGATCAAGCGGCCCCGCCACCATCACCTCCATCGCCAGGTCGAAATCGGACCGGGGCGAAAGCAGCGACACGTCGTTCAGGATGCCTGCGTTGTTCACGAGGATGTCGAAGCCGCCCGACTGCACCACCGCGTCAAACAGGGTATCCGGCTCGGCAAGGTCGATCCGCGCGAAGCCGACGCCAAGCTCGCCCGCCGCGCGTCGTCCCTCGTCCTCGGACCGCGCACCCAGCGTCACGCGGCAGCCCCTCGCCTTCAGCCCCGCCGCGATCGCGTGGCCGATGCCACGGTTGGCCCCCGTGACGAGGGCGGTGGGGTGAAGCGGGCGGGGCATGGCGGACCTTGGCGTGGTCAGGCCAACGGGGCCAGTCGCCGGGCCTCTGCAAAGGACAACAAGCGCTGGCTCGGTTCGTCCCATAGGCCGAAGCGCACGCAGCGCAGGCTATCCCGGATCGTCAGGCGCTTGTGCTCGGCGAGGTCAGCGTGGTCGCGCAGCACGTCGGGCAGACGGTAAAAGGGGATGCGGCTGTAAAGATGGTGGACGTGATGGATGCCGATATTCCCCGAGAACCATCGCAGGACCGGCGGAAGCACGTAGTGCGAACTGCCCTCGAGCGCGGCCTCGTGCAGGTGCCAGTCGGGATCGCGGTCCCAGTGCGTATCCTCGAACTGGTGCTGGATGTAGAACAGCCACACGCCGACCGAGGCCGCGACGAGCACCGTCGGCAGGAACACGGCCAGCACCGGAAGCAGCCCGCCGAACCAGACGACCACACCCAGCGCCAGCAGGATCGCCGCATTGGTGCCCATCGCACTGGTCCAGTAGCGCGGGCCCGCATCCATCAAGCCCAGCGGAAGCCGGTTCTGCAGCAGAAAAAGGTAACTCGGTCCCAGCCCGAACAGCACGAGCGGATGGCGGTAAAGGCGGTACTTCAACCGTCCGAACGGCGTCAGCGCTGCATATTCGCGCACAGTCAGCGTCAGCACGTCGCCCATGCCCCGCCGGTCGAGGTTCCCGTGCGAGGCGTGATGCACCGAATGGGTGCGCCGCCAGACGTCATAGGGCGTCAGCGTCAACACCCCCAACGCACGTCCGAGCCAGTCGGAGACATGCCGGTTAGCGAAGAACGAGCCGTGGCCGCAATCGTGCTGGATGATGAAGAGCCGCACAAGAAAGCCGCCGTTCAGCAGCGCCAATGCCACCGCCAGCGGCACGCTGACGGAGAGCGCCCACCAGGCCAGCGCCCAGAGCGCGACGAACGGCACCAGCGTCACGGCAAGTTCAAGCCACGAGCGGCCCGGTTGCGGATCGCGGTAGCGGGCAAGGACGCGGACCCAGTCCTGGGCGCTGCGCGGTTCGGGGGTCGGCAACGGAATTGAGGCGTGCTTCATGTCGGAGACGTGTCTTTCGTCGTGGAGTTGCGTGGTGTCACTCGCCCGTTTCCTGCAAGGCCTGCAATCGAAGAAGGGCCTCTGCGGCACTTTGTGCCGGCACAAGGGCGTGATCGTGATGGTAGCCCGCGACCATGTTGCAAGGGATGCCCTTATCCGCAAGCGCCGCGGCCACGGCGGCCGTCAACCCCACGCCGTCAAGCGCGGAAAAGACCCGAAGCGTGATGCAGCACATAGGGTGTGACGTGTCGAAACCAAGGGCGCGGGCCTCGTCGATGTCGAGGATCAGGGACAGCCCCTCGTCCTCGCGCAGGGTCGCAAGGGGGCGGGCGCGCTGCGCCAGCGTCTCGTCCCTTGTCGTGCAGAACACCCAAAGGCGGGGATCGAGGCAGGGCTCCATCGCGCGGATCATCTCCGCCCGTCCCTTCACCGGGCCGGACACCTCAGCGGACCTTGAGGGTGGCGAGCCCGATCAGCGCAAGGATCAGCGAGATGATCCAGAAGCGGATGACGATCTGCGGCTCGGCCCAGCCCTTCTTCTCGAAATGGTGGTGGATCGGGGCCATCAGGAAAACACGCCGCCCGGTGCGCTTGAAGTAAAGCACCTGGATGATGACCGACAGCGCCTCGACCACGAAAAGGCCGCCGAC
>JANPJD010000158.1:0-5219 GCA_031425325.1 Rhodobacterales bacterium
CGAGTGCCTGCACGAGGTGAAGCTGATCGTGGACCTGATCTACGAAGGCGGCATCGCCAACATGAACTACTCGATCTCGAACACGGCCGAGTATGGCGAATACGTCTCGGGCCCGCGCATCCTGCCCTATGACGAGACCAAAGCCCGAATGAAGGCGGTCCTCAAGGACATCCAGACCGGCAAGTTCGTGCGCGATTTCATGCAGGAGAACGCCGTCGGCCAGCCGATGTTCAAGGCGACGCGGCGGATCAACGACGAGCACCAGATCGAGCAGGTCGGCGAGAAGCTGCGCGCCATGATGCCCTGGATCAGCAAGGGCAAGATGGTCGACCGCGCCCGGAACTGACGCACAGGCACGTCGACACGGGACGCTTGTCTGCCCGTGCCGACCGTGCAATTGTCAAGTGGAAGCAAGGGGGACGAGATGAAAACGAAGGTTTTTCTGATGGGCGCGCTGCTCGGCTCTGCCGTTCTCGTGTCCGGATGTATCGAGAATCAGAATGCCAGGGTGGCGACGGGCGCTGTCGTGGGCGGCGTGATCGGGAACCAGTTCGGTAGCGGGTCCGGCAACACGATCGCAACGATCGGTGGTGCCGCGGCGGGGGCAGCCATCGCCTCGAACCGTACACCCTGATCCGTCCAGCACCTTCTTTTCGGTGCAAATAAACAACGGGGGCGCGGGGGTTCTGAGACCCCCGCTCCTTCGTCGAGACTCAGGCGTTACTCCAGCACCGGCTCGACCTGGTCGAGCTTGCGGGCCGAGGGACTGACCGGGCGCAGGAAGCCGACGCCGCCGAACGGCCCGTCGACCGCGAGCGTCGACTTTGGCACCGAGGGGTCGTGCTTTCGCTCTTCGATGGCCTTCTTGCCGATCAGGGCATAGACGAGCACCGACAGAAGCGTGAAGAGGGCGAGGAAGGGAACGATCCAGGACCAGTCCATCTGGGTCTCCTTTTGCTGTGACGCATCGAAGAACCCGGAAGGCCCAGCCCGGTTCCCTCAGACCGCCGCGCGCACGGCCTCGACGATGCCGTCCACCACCTCGGCCAGCATCGCCTCGTCCTCGCATTCGGCCATGACGCGGATCAGCGGCTCGGTGCCGGACTTGCGGATCAGCAGGCGGCCCTGGCCGGCTAGCCGCACCTCGGCGCTGGCAATGGCCGCCTGCACCGAAGGCGCGCGCAGCGGCTCGGCCCCTGCGCCGTAGCGCACGTTCTTGAGCATCTGCGGCACGGTCTCGAAACTCTGCACGAGCGTGCTCGCGGCGGCGCCGGTGCGCGCCATCTCGGCCAGGAATTGCAGACCTGCGATGAGCCCGTCGCCGGTGGTCGCATAGTCGGTCATCACGATATGCCCCGACTGCTCGCCGCCCAGGTTCCAGCCGCCCCGGCGCATCGCCTCGACCACATAGCGGTCGCCCACCGGCGCACGTTCCAGCCGCAGGCCCCGCGCGGTCAGGAACCGCTCGAGCCCAAGGTTGGACATGACGCTCGCCACCAGCACTCCGCCCGCAAGCCGCCCCTCGTCCGCCCAGCGCGCGGCCAGAAGCGCCATGATCTGATCGCCGTCGGCGACCCTGCCCGTCTCGTCGAGGATCATCACCCGGTCCGCGTCGCCGTCCAGCGTGATGCCTACATGCGCGCCATGTGCCACCACGGCTTCGGCCGCCGTCTCGGGATGGGTGGAGCCGCAACGCAGGTTGATGTTGGTGCCGTTCGGAGTGACGCCGATCGGGATGACCTCGGCCCCCAATTCCCACAGCACCTCGGGGGCGGCGCGATAGGCGGCGCCATTGGCACAGTCGATCACCACCTTCAGGCCGTCCAGCCGCAGACCCGACGGAAACGTCGTCTTGGCGTATTCCTGATAGCGCCCGCGCCCGTCCTCGATCCGCTTCGCGCGCCCGATGCGCTCGGGTGCTGCAAGCTCGATCTCGCTCTCGAGGATCGCCTCGATCTCCATCTCGGCCTCGTCCGACAGCTTGAAGCCGTCGGGACCGAAGAACTTGATGCCGTTGTCCTCGTGCGGGTTGTGGCTAGCCGAGATCATCACGCCCAGATCGGCGCGCATCGACTTCGTCAGGAACCCCACCGCAGGCGTCGGCACGGGGCCGAGCAGCAGCACGTTCATGCCCGTGCTGGTCAGGCCCGCCGTAAGGGCGTTTTCCAGCATGTAGCCCGACAGGCGGGTATCCTTGCCGATCACCACGCGGTGCGCACCCTTGCCCTCGGCGCGGAAATAGCGCCCCGCCGCCGCACCGAGGCGCAGCGCCATCGCGGCGGTCATAGGATGCGTGTTGGCCGTGCCACGCACGCCATCGGTGCCAAAGAGTTTCCGCGTCATGTCCAGTCCCCAAATGTCCCGTTCTGAAATGTCACTGCGGCCCAGAGCGCCAGCGCCGCCCGCGTTTCGTCCACGTCATGCACCCGCAGGATCTGCACACCCTGCCCCGCCGCCATCAGCGCCACCGCCAGCGACCCCGGCAGGCGCGCGCCCGTCTCGCCCCCGACCATGCCGATAAAGCGCTTGCGTGACGCACCGAGCAGGATCGGGCAGCCGAGGCCGTGGAACAGCGACAGGCCGCGCAAGAGGGCAAGGTTGTGCGCCTGCGTCTTGCCGAACCCAATGCCCGGATCGACGATGATGCGCGCCTGGTCGATCCCGGCGGCGACGGCGGCGTCGATCCGGGCGGAAAGCCAGTCGTAGACATCGAGCAGTACATCGTCATAGCGCGGGTCCGCCTGCATCGTGGCGGGCGTGCCCTGCGCGTGCATCAGCACGACGGGTGCGCCGCGACGGGCCACGAGCGCGGCCATGCCCGGATCGAAGGTCAGGGCCGAGACGTCGTTAACGACAGCCGCCCCCGCCGACAGGGCCGCCTCGGCGACGGCCGCCTTGCGCGTGTCGACCGACAGCGGCGGGCCGATCCCGCGCAAGGCCGCGATGACCGGAGTGATGCGCGCGATCTCGTCGGGGACGGCGACCTCGGCGGCACCGGGCCGCGTGCTTTCACCCCCGATGTCGAGGATCGCGGCGCCTGCGTCGGCCAGCGCCCGCGCCTGCGCGACCGCCGCGTCGGGCGTTAGGAAGAGCCCACCGTCGGAAAAGCTGTCGGGGGTGACGTTGACGATCCCCATCAGGCGCGGGCGGTCGAAGGCGATGCCATGCAGCGACGGGCGTGGGCGGGTCAGCCGGTCCAGCACCGCAGAAGGAAGATCGCGCGCGTAGGCCAGGCGGGGCGGGGCGTCGCGGCGCAGCACCTCCACCCGCTCGAACCACGCCCAGCCACCGCCAAGCGCCAGCGCGTCCGGCGGGCGGGCGGCGTCGGTCAGCACGATGGGGCGGTGATACTCCATGCCTCGACCTCTGCCGCGACGCACAGCGCTTGGCAAGCCCGCCCCGGTCAGGCCCGAACCACCGGCACGCGACTTCCCGCCGGAACTGTCGCATCGCCGTGAACGACAAGTCGCGTCGCGGAAAGCGTCTCGGCTAGCCACAGGGCAAGTGCCACGGGATCGCTGCCCTTCGGCCCGTCGACCGCGTCGAGCACCAGTTTCGAAGGTGCCCAGACGACCATCCTGCCCTGCCGCATCGCCCAGTCGATCTCGGTCCGGGTTGCGACAACGACGCAGCGCGGGTCGCGCGCGGCAAGTACCCAGGCGTTCTGCTCGATTGCCAGAAGGTCGATGCGCCGCTCGGTCGGCCTGTGGCCGGTGCGCGGGCGCGGCAGGTCCGGCAGCCCGACCGTCAGGATCACCGGCAGGCCCTCGGCCAGCAGCGCGTCAAGCCGTACGCCAAGGTCTGGCGCCGCGATCGCCGCCGGGTCAAGATGGACGACGACCGGATGCAACGCCTCGCCTTCGGCCGCAGGCACCGGCACCTCGGCGCGCGAGCGCGCGATCTCGACCCCGAGCGCGCCCGGACCGCGGTCCAGTTTCTCGATCCGCACGAAGGCGCGCATCGCCTGCGGCTCGGCCAGGATGCGCTCGGCCACCCGCTCTGCCAGCGTCTCGAGCAGGTTGAGGCGTTCTGAGGCGAGTTCTCCGGCGATGGCCTCGGTGATCCGGTCGTAAGACAGGATGCGGTCGACGTCATCCTCAAGCGGTGCAGGATGCGGGCGCACCTCGACCACCACGTCGAAGCGGATGCGCTGGCGGGCGCCCCGCTCTTGCTGGAAGGCCCCGATCTCGACCTCGACGATGTGGCCGCGCAGGCTGATGCGGTCGCGCGGATCGGCACCGGCGGTCGCCTCGGCCCGCTCTTCGGGATGGGCGAAGGCAAGGCGGATGTCGGTCATGGTGCCTCCGGTCGGCCTTGCCCGCACCGTCCGGGCCCCACCCACGGCCTATCCCGAACGCGGCAGGCGGGGCAAGGCCACCCGCGTCAGCGCGAGGCGGCGGCCCGGTAAAACAGGTGCTGCCCTATGCTGGCCGTGCGCGGCATCCGGTGCGCCCAGCCGGGACGGACCTGCCGCGTGTGGAAATGCGTGGCCCCGTCGGTCAACAGGCGCGGCGCACCGTCGAGCATCAAGCGCGCGATCCTGCCCGCCGTCTCGAAGGCGTCCTTCTCGCGGATGCGGTCCGAGAAGCCGTCGCAGGTAAACGAGAACTGACACCCGCGAGAGCCGCCCTGATGCACGACCCGGCAGATGTCATCGGGATAGAGAGGCGAGTCGACCCGGTTGAGGATAACCTCGGCCACCGCGAACTGGCCCTTGATCGACTCGCCCCGCGCCTCGAAATATATCGCCCGTGCAAGGCATTCCCAGGCGGCGTCGCCCTGGGCCTTGGGCAGGCCAGCGAGGAAGGCTTCGTCATGGCGGATGACCGGCTGCGGCTTGGCGGTCGGCAAGCGGGCCGTCACCCCAAGACGCGCAGGTGTCGTCATCCACCCCACCCGGCCGAAAGCCTGCGGCGAAAGGTCGGGGGACGCGAGGCTGCCCAGCGGCACGGGCGGCTCGAAGCTGCCGCGGTAATCGGCATGGGCCGAGGGCGCGTGGAAGGCGATGGCAGCAACTGCCGAAAGGACGAGTGCAATATGGCGCATGGCGGTGCGCTCCCGGTGCTGTTTCAGCGCCGTTGGATCCCGGATATCCCCCACCCCGACAACGACAGCGCGTGGACATAGCCCATCGCACCGGGGCCGTAAACCGCCGTTGCACGAATACCACAATTGATTCAATGGTTTGCGCGAACATCCGCCGAAATCACGCGAAGTGT
>JANPJD010000159.1:0-12402 GCA_031425325.1 Rhodobacterales bacterium
CAGACGCGCCCTGCGCGGCATGCCGCCGCTTCTGCGGACCTATCTGCTGATGGGTGGCTGGGTCAGCGATCACGCGGTGGTCGACCGCGATCTCGACACGATTCACGTCTTCACGGGGCTCGAGGTGCGCGCGATCCCCCCTGGCCGGGCCAGGCTGCTGCGCGGCTTGGCGGGGTAGGTGGAGTCGCCGGACCGACGGATCACGGGGTCAGTCATCGGTCCTTCGAGACCTGCGCGATATCGCCGAGCGATCCTTTCAGGCTCGCCGAATGTCATGCAATCGCTAATGCGAGTGAATTTGGGTATGGCCGCGAACGTGTGAACCCGCGCGGGGCCACTGATCGCTTAGCCTCGGATAATGCCCTGTAAGTGCGCTGCCGAGCGTCATATTCAGGGGCGGTACTTGTTTTTTTGGCTCCGGCGGTAGGGATCGAACCTACGACCAATTGATTAACAGTCGAAATCTAGAGCTTCACGCTACCTAACAACGTAAAACTATCCGACGCTTAAAATCCCTTGAAATATCGGTAGAAATCGCTCCATGTTAGGCCGAGTGAATATCACGGGGTAACGTAGCCTATCGGGCAAAAGTGTTACCCCGGTGTTACCCCAGGGGCAAATTGACTATGGCCAAGGCGCTTACCCCGAAGACGATCGAGGCGAAACAGCCGGACCCGGAGAAGCGGTTGGAGCTTCCCGACCCGGCGCTGTCGGGCTTGTATCTCGTCATCGAGCCGAGCGGCTCAAAGTCGTGGGCGCTGCGCTACAGGTATGGTGGGAAGCCTGCCAAGCTGACCTTGGGCCGATGGCCGCTGATGGGGCTGGCAGAAGCTCGGGGCGCTGCGTCGGAGGCGATCGAGAAGATCGAGAGGGGAAAGAACCCCGCCGTCGAGAAGAAGGTCGCCAAGGCGGCGAAGGTCGAGGCGCAGTTGTCAGAGCGCGACAAGATCAAGACGCTGATCGCGCAGTTCGCTAAGCGTCACCTTTCGAGCCTGCGCAGCGGTGCGGTGGTGAGGCGTGAACTCGATCGTTTCGTTGTGACGCCATGGGGCGACCGCGAAATACACGACATTACCAAGCGCGACGTGATCGACCTGCTTGACGTGATCGCGGACAGCGGGCGAGTAGTGACGGCAAACCGCATCCGCGCCTATCTCAGCAAGTTCTTCATCTTGGCCGTGGAGCGCGACATTCTCGGGGCGTCACCCGCCGTGGGCGTGGGAGTTCTCGGCGCGGTTGTTGAGCCAGCGTCCCATCTCATCGGGCCGAACCTCTGCGCACCGTCTCATTGCTGATCTCGATGCCCCGCCCGTGCAGCAGGTTCTCGAAGAGAAAACGGAGACGCATGTAGAGCATAACCGCGAGGCGGATGATTTCGGGGCACGGTCTTGAAGTAGCAGGAGGGGGCGCTCTGTCATTCTGGCTGGTCACCGGACTGTCCTCCTGCGGCAAGCTAAGTTCTTCTGACAACAACCTTTTACGGAAACTGCCAACAGAGGGTACAATGATCTCTCTTGCGAAGCACGCGGTGCAATAGATGGACACGTAAAGAAAAACTGTGGTCGCTGTGATAAACAGTCCCAAGCCCATTAAGCAGACAATGTTCATGGACTGCCTGGTCCGGTGCATCAAGTTGAAAATTGCTATACACGGTGATCTAGAGGTTCGCGGCTTCGGTCGCTTTGAGAATAGCTTCGGCCTGATGCAGCTGCAGGTTCTGACCGCCCCAGTTCTCAATAATGCCTTCCCAAGGGTCGGGGATTCCCGTTGCGTGGCCCGTCAGCTGCTCTATCACCCGGAGACCGCAGTAGGGGACGTACATGGCTGAATAACCGCCCTCATGGCTCAGCACCAAACGCCCGCCGCACAGGGCCGCCGAAGCGTCAAGCATCATACGCGCCAGACGACCAAATCCGTCGGCGCTGACCATCATGCGCCCAAGCGGATCGCACCCAGAGGCGTCAAAGCCCGAGGGTACGATGATCAGGTCGGGGCGGAAGCGGTGCAGCGCGGGCAGCACCACCCGCTCGAACGCATGCACATAGGCGCCATCGCCTGACCCGGCAGGCAAGGGTACGTTGATGTTGCTGCCCAGCGCCCCCGATCCGCCCCGAGCGGCGATGCCACCGCTGTCCAGCGGGAACAACCGGTCCTGGTGCACTGAAATGGTCAGCGTGTCGGGATCGTCCCAGAAGATCGCCTCGGTTCCGTTGCCGTGGTGGACGTCCCAGTCCACCACGGCCACCCGGCCAAGGCCGTGCGTTGCCCGTGCATGCCGGATAGCCACGGCCACGTTGGCGAACAGGCAGAACCCCATGGCAGTATCGGGCAGTGCATGGTGCCCCGGTGGGCGTACCAATGCATAGGCATTGGCTACTTCGCCCGACAGAACCGCTTCGACCGCGCGGATGGTGCCGCCGGTGGCGAGTGCCGCAATGTCGAAACTGCCGCGGCCCATGGGGGTCAGTATCCCGGCGTCGGCAGAGTAGCCTGCACTTAGGGTCCGCAGCCGGTCGATATGGGCGCGGGTATGCACCAGGGACAACGTGTCGTCATCGGCGGGCTGCGGCTTTAAGGGCGTCATCACGTCGATCAGACCCGCCACGTCCAGAAGGTTGCGAAACCGGCGCTTGGTCTCGGGATGTTCGGCGTGATCGCCCGGTTGCAGCGTCAGGCCAGGGGGGAAAACCGTCGCCCAGTTCTGCGTGTCGTGCCAGAGGTATAGTTCCTGAAAGACAAATCCTGTGGTCATCATGCCTCCATCGCCATCGCGCATCTCTCAGCCACCATGATCGTGGGGGCATTGGTGTTGCCCGACACCATCATTGGAAAGACCGACGCATCCGCCACGCGCAGGTTCGCAATTCCGTGTACGCGCAGTGCGGGGTCCACTACGGCATCTGGCCCTGTCCCCATGCGGCACGTGCCCGCCGCGTGATAGAGCGTGGTGCAATGACCGCGAATGAAGTCGGCGACCTCGTCGTCCGACTGCGCCTCGGCGCTTGGTGTGATCTCGTGGTCGATGATCTCGGCCAGGGGCGATTGCGCCGCGATATGGCGGTTAAGCCTGACGCCGCGCATTAGCGTAGCCAGATCGACTCCCGAAGGGTCAGAGGCAAAATAGGCCGGGTCGATGGCGGGGTAGTCCAACGGATCGGCACTGCGCAGACGGATCGTGCCACGTGAGGCCGGGCGCTGCAGGGTGCTGTGCAGCGTGATGCCGGGCCGCGCCGACAGGTACCGCGCATGGTCGCGGTTCGCAGCCATCACGCCGTAAAGCTGCAGGTCAGGCTCGGCCACATCCGGCCCCGACCGCGCATGTCCGCCCGCTGCGGCCCAGTTGGAACTGATCGCCCCGGTGCGCGAGGCGCGCCACTCGTCAACCGACGCACCTATTTCATCGGCGGTCATGCCGCCGATGCCGACCCGGTCCTTTGTGTGATAGGTCACGGGAATATTGATGTGGTCCTGCAGGTTTTCGCCCACGCCGGGCAGGTCGTGGACGACTTCTACCCCAACATCACGCAGATGCGCCGCAGGACCGACGCCCGACAACATTAGCAATTGGCACGACCCGATCGCGCCCGATGCCAGAACCACCTCGCCGCCCATCGCCGTCTCTGCGCGCCCGTTCCGCAGGTAGTCCACCCCCCTCGCACGACCCTGTTCGATCACGACGCGCGTTGCCTGCACGCCGGTGCGCACCTCAAGGTTTGGGCGCGACAGGGCCGGCGTCAGAAAGGCCTTCGCCGCCCCGAACCGTTCGCCGTCCTTGACCATCAACTGGTAGAATCCCGCCCCTTCCTGCGTGGCCCCGTTGAAGTCGGGGTTCGCAGGCAATCCCGCTGCCAGGGCAGCCTGCAGCCACAACCGCTCGGTCGGGTCCACATGAGGCACGTCGCCGACCCACAAGGGACCGCCCTGTCCGTGATGGGGATCGTTGGCCAGTCGTGCATTGTGTTCCGATTTCAGGAACGCCGGGAGCACATCCTGCCATGCCCAGCCGGGGCAACCCATCGCCGCCCACCCATCATAGTCCGACGGCAGCCCGCGCATATAGATCATCGCGTTGATCGCCGCCGATCCTCCGATGGTCTTGCCGCGCGGCCAGAAGATGCGGCGCATCTTGCAGCCGGCCTGCGGGACGGTGTGGTAACCCCAGTCGATCTCGGAATTTACCAGCGTGATCCACATCGCAGGCATCGCCGAAGCCTCGGGCGGCTGCCGCCCGGCCTCCAGCAGCAGCACCTTGCGCGCAGGATCTTCTGACAGGCGCCCTGCGAGCACGCAGCCTGCGGCCCCGCCACCTACGATTATCACGTCATGCATTCCGCTTCCTCCGCTCCAGGGCTGCATCGGCCAGACCCAGGACACCCCTAGGCATCAGCACGATGGCGGCGGCAATGATCAGCCCCAGCCCAAGCGCCCGGTAATCCCCGAATTCCCGCATCACCTCGTCCGCAAGCGTCAGCAGGACTGCGCCAACGAACGGCCCCCAGACCCGGCCCACCCCGCCGACCACAGCCATTGCGATGATCAAAAGCAGCGTCGACAACGAGAACACCCCCGGCCCGATCGACTGGAAATGCGCAGCATAAAGTCCACCGGCAAGGCCGGTGAAAAAGGCCGAGGCCGCAAAAACCAGAAGCTGCATCTGGAACCGGTTCACTCCACGCGCCTCGGCGCAGCCGGGGTTATCGCGGAGCGCGCGGAAGGCAAGGCCCACTGGGCCGCGCACGATGGCTGCCGTAAAGGCCATGGTGACCAGGAACAGCATCGCCACCAGCACATAGTTTGCGGTGACGAAGTTGCGTCCACCAAAGATTTCGCGCGTTCCTAGGTCACCGAACCGGGCAAAGCCCACGGCGCCGCCCGTCAACTGCCGACAGGTCGCGCCCACCATCTGGAAGCAGTCCGTGTCGGTGACGATCAGCACAAAGATGCCTTGCGTCACCGCCAGAGTCAGAAGCGCCACATAGGCCCCCGCGACCCGCAGGCAGGCCAGCCCCAGGATCAGCGAAAACAGCGTCACGGCGATGGCCCCCAGCGGCATGCCGAGCCAGACATTCCACCCGAAGTAGGTGCCCAGCATCGCGGTGGCATAGCCACCGAGCCCGAACAGCGCCATCTGCGCCAGGCTGAACACCCCCGCAAATCCGAACAGAAGGTTCCACTGCGATGCAACGATGGCATAAAACAGCATCAGGATCGCCTGCCCAATCACATAGCGGCTGTCGGTGGCGAACGGCAGTGCAGCCAGCAGGACCGCGACGACAGCGAAGGGGATTAGCGCACGCATCACAGCCGTTGCACCGTGGCGCGGCCGAACAGTCCGGTAGGGCGCCAGATCAGCACCAGGATGACGATGCCCAGCAGCACCGGAAAACCCCAGCGCGCACCGAAATGGTACTGCACCAGCGCCTCGATCATCGCAAGCGCGAACGAGGCAACGATGGCGCCGGGGATGTTACCCAATCCCGCAACCACGCACATGATGAACGCCTTGAGCATCGGTTCAGACCCCAAGGTGGGCGAAAGTTGCGTCAGTGACGACACCAACAGCCCGCAAGCCCCCGCCAGCGCGCCCGACAGGGCCAAGACGCGCAAGTACACCGCCTCGGCCGGAACCCCCATCAGGGCTGCCGCCTCGCGGTTTTGCGACACTGCGCGGATCGCTCGACCCCCGCGCGTCCGCGCAAGGTACAGAGCCACGGCCGACATCAGCACGATGGACACGCCTATGATCAAAAGGTTCTGCCAAGGCGCCACCAACGGCCCCAGCCGCGCCGTGCCGGATAGCGACAGGGGCTGGCCCAAAGGCTGGCCGCCCGCGACGGCAAGAATGGTGTTCTGCAGCGCGATGGCGGCGCCAAACGTGGCGATCATCACTGAGGTCTCGAATGTTTCCGGACTGCGGCGCACGAGGGGCCGTGCGATCATTACGTGGATCAGAACGCCCGCCGCCGCACCGGCCAGCACCGCCGCCAGCACCCCTGCCGGGGCCGGCCACCCCGCCGCCGTCACCACCGCGTAGGCGGCATACCCCCCCAGCGTCAGCATCGCGCCATGCGCCATGTTGAGCATGCCAAGCACACCCCAGACCAGCGAAAGGCCTAGCGTGGCAAGTGCATAAAGCGCGCCTGTGGTCAGCCCCGACACCAGAACGGGCCCCAGAATCTCCACTACCGCCCCCTTTCAGCCGCCAAGGTAGGTCTCCATCAGTTCAGCTCGCGCCAGGAGGTCCTGCGGTGCCCCGGACCAGACGATGCCGCCATGGTCCAGCAGATGCACGGTATCGGCCAGCCCCTCGACCCGCGCAGGGTTCTCCTCGACCAGCAGGATGGTGCGCCCGGCGGCCTTGAGCGCGGCGATCACGCCGTAGATCTGTTCGATGATGATTGGGGCAAGACCCAGCGACGGCTCGTCAACCAGCAGGATCCGCGCGCCCGACATCAGCCCGCGCCCAATGCCGCACATCCGCCGCTCGCCCCCCGACAGCGACACCGCCAGTTGCGCGCGGCGTTCGGCCAGCTTGGGGAGCAGGGCAAAGACCTCGTCCTGCCGCCGAGAGATCTCGGCCGGGTCCGTCGTCAGATAGGCGCCCATCAACAGGTTTTCGCCGACTGACATCTGCGGGAACAACATGTCGCCCTGCGGCACATGCGCGACGCCCGCCGCAGCGATGCGGTGCGGAGCGGCACCGGCCATGTCTGCCCCGAACACTGTGACAAGCCCCGCGCGCGGCCGGATCAGGCCGGAAATGGCACGCAGGAGCGTAGTCTTGCCATGCCCGTTCGGCCCGACGATGGTGACCAGCGCACCCTCTGGCACAGCAAAGCTTATGCCCCGCAGGACATCGCGCCCGGTGTAGCCTGCTGTCAGGCCGCTGACCGCCAGCGCATCAGGCATGCGCCACCCCTGCAAAATGGGCCTTGAGGCGCGCCGTGGCCCCCTGCCCCAAATAGGTTTCCACCACGCCCGCATCTTCGGCCACGCCCTGGGGCGGGCCTTCGTACAAAGTCCGCCCCTGGTGCATGATGATGACGCGTTCCGACAGCGCCAGAAGGAACCGCATGACATGCTCGATCAGCACCACGGTCACCCCGCTTCCGGCGATACTACGGACAACACCGATAATCCGATCGATCTCCTGTGGCGCCAGCCCCCCGACGGGTTCGTCCAGCAGCACGATCCTAGGCCGCGTCGCCAGCGCGCCCGCGATCATTAGCAGCTTTCGGTCCAGCACCGGCACGTCGCGCGCCAGCCGGTCTAGCCCGTGCGTCAGGCCCACAGCCTCCAGCGCCTCTTCGGTGGCAGCGCGGCTTTCGCTGTCCAGCGCGAACCCCGGCAACCGGCGCACCCGGCCATTGTAAGCCGCAACCTGCACGTTTTCGCGCAACGACAGGCTGTCAAAGGCGGCATTCAGCTGGAACGTCCGGGCCAGCCCCATGTGACAGATGCGATCGGGGCTGAGGGCGGTAATGTTACCGCCCTCCAGCGTCACGCGGCCGGATGTGGCCCGCGTGACCCCTGTCATGACGTCAAACAGCGTGGTCTTGCCCGCCCCGTTCGGCCCGCCGATCCCCAGGATCTCGCCTGCCTGCACGGCCATGGAAAAATTGTCCACCGCCGCAAGAGCGCCGAACCGCTTCGTCACAGCCTCGCAGGCAAGAATCGTCACGCCGTGATCCATGGCGGCAAGACGAAACCATGTGTCGCATAAAGCGGCGGCGCGATCAGGCGCGGATCCTGCGTGTAGTCCTGATGCTGGATGAACTGATGCGCCATGCCAAGCGAAGGGTCGGCGATCTGCGTCGGATAGCAATAGGCCGACTGTCCCTGCGGATCGAAGCGGCAGGTCCCGTTGACGCCGCGATAGATCAGGCGGCTCATTGCCTTGACTACGCGCTCGGTCGGCTCCCGCTCGAAGGCCACAGCGGGTCCGCCCGCGATGGCCGACGCAAGGGCATAGTGCCAAAGCCCGTCATAGGTCTGTGATCCGGTCAGGAAGGCAGCGGTCGGGCCGAACTTCTCGCGATAGGTCGCGCGGAAGCCTGCCGAGAAATCGTCGGGCAGGCAGCCGATCACGGTCGAATAGACCACGCCGTTCACGGCCTCGCCGCCGATCTCGCGGAAGGCGGGAAGGCTGGGCCCGTACTGCATGTAGATCAGGCTGTCAGTCGGGTCAGCCAGGAACTGCACCATAAACTGCGCTAGGTCCTGAGGTAGGAAGTGGGTCACCGCAATCGCCGCCGGCGGGTCTTCGCGTAGCTTGGCCAGCGTCGGGCCCCACTGATTGGTCGGAAAGGGCACGGTTTCATAGATTGACAGCTCGAACCCGTAGTCAGCCAGCCGGTCGCGGATCGCGTTGGCGATGACGATGGAATATTCGTTCGCCGAGGGAATTATTGCGATCTTGCGGTTGGGCGGGTTCCACTGGCCGCTGTCGATCAGCGACTTCAGGAACAGAAGGAACCCGGGGCCATAGAATACTTCCGGCGGGTCTCCCTGGAAACTGCTGTAATAGCGCGAGGGGTCGGTCAGGAACTTGGTGTTGTGCGAGACGAGCGTGTTGTAGTGCATGAACACCACGTCGTTGTCGGCGGCCACGTCCATCTCGACCATGTTTGTCCCGACGTTGTAGCCGTTGATGATGGCACCGCAGGAATGCCGGTCGATCAGCCGCTGCATGGCCTGCGTCACCACATCGGCGCCCATGTCGGCGGTGTCCTCGATGTGGATCTCCACCGGGCGGCCCAGAATGCCGCCTGCCGCGTTGATCTCTTCGGCAGCCAGGGTCAGCCCGCGCTCGAATTCGATTCCGTCGGCGGCAGCGAAGCCCGACATCGGCAGGGCCGACCCGATGGCAATCGGATCGCCGTCCTGTGCGTGGGCGGCGGACGCGTTCAACCCTGCCAGAAGGGCAGCGCTTGACGCCCCTGCACCCGCCGTGGCCGCAAGAAATCCGCGCCGATTCACCCGGTTTTGCTTGGTCATGTCATCTCTCCTGTTTTGAAAGGGTGAGTCCGTTCGTAGGCGGCGGCAAGGGCCAACACGCGGGCATCCTGCCCCCGTGCGCCCACGATCTGCAGCGACAAAGGCAGGCCATCGTTCGTCAGGCCAGAAGGCACCACGACCGCCGGTTGCTGCGACAGGTTGATGGGCCAGGAAAATCCGGCCCATTCCGTCCAGCGGTCAAGGCCCGAGCCTTCTGGCACCTCAAGGCCCGCTGTGAAGGCTGTGATCGGGGTTCCGGGCGAGACAATCACGTCGAACTCGGTCAGAAGCTGGTCCATCGCGGCACCAAAGCGGGCGCGGGCGGTACTCGCGTCGAGGTAATCTGCAGCCGAAAACCTTGCCCCTTCGGCCGCAATCTCGCGAAATCCCGGGTCGATCTGGCCGTGGTGTTCGGTGGGGATCATCCGCAACCGCGCAGCGGCGCCGGCGAACCAGTGCACCCGGAATATGCGGTCAAGCTCGGCCTCGGGCAGGCTAATCGATTCGACAGCGGCGCCCATCGCCTGCAACCGGGCAATGGTAAGCGCAAAGCCTGAGGCTACCTCCGGCGCGACCGTGCCGCGAGCCGGAACAGACCAGAGCCCCACGCGCAACCCTTCCCATCCTGATGAAGCCGGAATCAGGGGGCTTGCCTCGGGCGGCTGATGCCAATCGCGCAAGTCACGGCCCGACATTGCCTGCAGCCCCAGCGCTGTGTCGGCTGCCGTCCGTGCCATCGGCCCAATATGGGCGACCGTGCCAAAGGCGCTGAGCGGGTATGCAGCGACGCGCCCGAAGGTGGGCTTGATCCCCGCCACGCCCGCAAAGCTGCCGGGGATGCGGATCGACCCACCGCCATCGGTCCCCAGATGTACAACCCCCGCCCCCGCCGCCGCTGCCGCCGCAGCGCCCCCAGACGAGCCGCCTGGCGTCAGGTCGATGTTCCACGGATTGCGCGTGATGCCGTATCGGGCGCTGTCGGTGACAGCTTTCCACCCGAACTCGGGCGTTGTGGTCAGCCCAAGAATTACCACGCCAGCCCCGCGCAGGCCCGCCACGGCCGGAGCATCCTCTTCGGCCATAACCGCATCGATGGCTTGTGAGCCATAGGTCACTGGCAGGCCCCGAACCCAGACGATGTCCTTTACGGTTCCCGGCACGCCGTCCAACGGCCCGCGCGGTGCTTTTGCAGCCCATCGCGCCGTTGCCTCCGCAGCTGCCCGACGGGCACCTTGCATATCCAGCAAGGCGAAAGCGTTCAGGGTGGGCTGCACATCCTCGGCCCGACCCAGTGCCGCTTCGACTACCTCGTTTGGCGTAAAATCGCCGCGCTCGTATCCTGCCGTCAGGTCCGCCACTGACAGTTGGCAAAGCATAGGCGCGTCGAAAAGCGGGGAAACCGCGCAGTTGGACATGGTCAGGGCGTCCCGGATAGAGGTCGGGGAAACGCTAGCCTCGGACGGACCTGGTTAAAAATGTATTTATGGACACTCATAGGCCCATTTTATAAAAGAATGGGATGCCTCTGTCGCTTCGCCAGTTGCTTTACTTGACCGAGGCGGCGCGGCTTGGGTCTATGCAGGCTGTGTCGCGCAGCCTCAACGTCTCACAGTCCTCGATACTCGCCGCCGTGGACATCGCCGAGGCAACCGTGCACGCGCGCATTTTCCGGCGCGTTCCGTCCAAGGGGGTGGAGCCCACGCCGGCGGGAGAACGCTTTCTGGCCTCAGCGCGCGCCTTGCTTGCCGCCCAAAGCGAGTTTCAGCGTGCCGTCGGAACACTAGCAGATGGCGTACCCTCGCAAATTCGGATTGGCTGTTTCGAACCCTTCGGCCCGCTTTTCATGACGGCTGTGCTTAAGCGATTTGTCGAAGCAACCGGCACGACCGTCGTCGAACTTTATGAAGGCGATCAGCGCCAGTTGCATTCGTGGCTGGCGGCAGGGACGGTGGATTTGGTCGTCGCCTATGACATCGGACCAACCTTTGCCGCGACGACCGAGATCGTCCGGGCACCGACCCATGCCGTGCTGTCGATGAATGATCCGCTGGCGCAAAAGGCGACAGTGCGCGTTACCGAACTTGCTGAACGGCCGATCGTCCTTCTGGATCTTCCGCATACCGCGCATTTCCTGACCCAGTTGTTTGAAGCATATGGCACGATGCCGCGCATTGCGTTTCGCACGCGCAGCTACGAAACGGTCCGCAGCGCTGTGGCAGAGGGGTTTGGCGCGTCGATCCTCAATATGCGGCCCACTACGCCGATCAGCGCGGATTCCCCATTCATTGTGCGAAGGCCGATCGAGGGCGAGGTACCGGTGGCAACCCTGATCGTGGCAGACAACTACAGCGATCTGAAGCCACGCTTCGTTCAGACCTTCATTTCGTTTCTGCGGCAGCATTTCGACGAGCTCGGTCCCGGCGGCTATTCCGTGGTCTGCCCTCCGCAATCGTGATTTGCTAGCTTCTTTGCCAAAACGAAAAAAACGGCGGCCGAAGCGGGGAAGCTCTCCGGCCGCCGATGACAATGGGAAGGCCTCGCGGCTGAGCAATCGCGGCAGCACAGGCCGACGTGCCGAAGCAGACTATGCTGCGGCGATATCGGATAAGCTCATGACCTAGGGCAGTAGATTTGGCGGTAGAGGCTACGAAATCGGGTGTAGCCTGCTTCGTAGACCGGCCGGTTGGCAAGATTGGGCAGGTATTCGGCTCCCGGGCTGACGAAGCGGCCGACCTCCGACCAGTCTTGGGCAAGCCCTGTTCCCATGGAGGCCGTCCACGCGGCGCCGAGGCAGGTGCCAGGGTGGCCAGTCAAACCCCGCAGTGGCTGAGCGAGCACATCAGCCACGATTTGCATCCAGACCGCGCTGGCCGATCCGCCGTCGGACACAAGGAAGCGGCGCGGTCGGTGCCCCAGTTCCTCCAGCACCTCGACATGATGACGAATCGCGTAACCGTAGGCTTCCAGCAAGGCCCGCCAGATGTGGCCCAGCCCGTGAGACAGCGTAAGGCCTTCGAAAACACCCCTCGCGACCGGATCATGCAAAGGGGTCTTTTCACCCAAGAAATAGGGCAAGATAGTCAGGCCTTCTGCTCCTGCCGCAACGCCAGCCGCCAACTTATCCAATACCTGATGCGGCGTCGCTTCACCTGTTGAAAGCCAGGCGCCGAACGTCGAGGCAAACCAGTTGAGGGCCGATCCACCTGTCGCCATGCATCCATTTGGTACATAGACGCCCGGGATCAGGTGGTAGTCTAGGAATAACCGCGCATCGGGCCTGGCTGTCGTGCTAGCGGTCAGCACATCGACCGACCCGCCGAACTTCAGAAGCACGTCGCCCGGTGCCGTAACCCCGGCCACCAGCGCAGAGGCGATGAAATCCGCCGCCCCGCCCACGACAGGCGT
>JANPJD010000160.1:0-18017 GCA_031425325.1 Rhodobacterales bacterium
CTTGATCCGGGGCCCCGCCCGCCCGCGCAACACCGGAACCGCGCCATGACCTGCCTGCCCGGCCATGTCGAGAAACAACTCGGCCTCGTGATCGACCTCGACACCTGCGTCGGCTGCCACGCCTGCGTCACCGCGTGCAAGGGCTGGAACGACCAGGGATACGGCGTGCCGCTGTCGGATCAGGATGCCTACGGCGCCGATCCCTCGGGCACCTTCCTCAACCGCGTCCACAGCTACGAGGTGCAGCCCGACATCGGCCCGGCGCAGGTCGTGAACATCCCGCGCTCGTGCCTGCATTGCGCGGATGCGCCCTGCGTGACGGTCTGCCCCACGGGTGCCAGCTACAAGCGCGCCGAGGACGGTATCGTGCTGGTGAACGAGTCCGCCTGCATCGGTTGCGGCCTTTGCGCCTGGGCCTGCCCCTATGGCGCGCGCGAGATGGATGCCGACGCGGGCGTGATGAAGAAGTGCACCCTCTGCGTCGACCGCATCTACAACGACACCCTGCCCGAAGTGGACCGCGAGCCTGCGTGCGTGCGGACCTGCCCGACCGGGGCGCGGCACTTCGGCGACCTCAGCGACCCCGACAGCGACGTGAGCCGCCTCGTCGCAGCGCGGGGCGGCTATGACCTTATGCCCGACCTCGGCACTCGGCCTGCCAACAAGTACCTGCCGCCCCGCAAGAAGGACACGCGCGAGGGGGCCTCGCTGCTCGCCCCGCTGCTCGAGTTGCAGGCGACCGGGTTCGCGGGCTGGCTCGACCGGGTACTGGGAAAGCTCTGAATGAACCCGGCCCCGTCCGTGATCGTGTTCAGCGTGCTTTCGGGGCTGGGCTTCGGCTATCTGGCGGTCCTCGGGCTCGGGGCCGGGGGGCCGGTCGGCCTCTCGAATCTCGCTCTCGGCCTCGCGCTTGCGGTGATCGGCCTCTGCGCCTCGACGCTGCACTTGGGGCGGCCCGAGCGGGCGTGGCGGGCCTTCTCGCAATGGCGGTCAAGCTGGCTCTCGCGCGAGGCTGTGGCGAGCGTCGCCGCACTTGCGGCGGTCGCGGTGCAGGGCTTTGGCCTGCTGCTGGGGGGCGTGCCGAAGGTTTTGGGCCTCGTGGTCGCGTGCCTCTGCCTGGTCACCGTGCTCTGCACCGCGATGATCTACGCGCAGCTTGTCACCGTGCCGCGCTGGAACCACTGGAGCGTGCCCGTCACTTTCATCCTTTTCGCGCTGGCGGGTGGCGTTACCCTTGCGGGACTGCCGCTGGCGGCGCTGGTCCTCGGGATCGCGCTTGCCGGGGCGGTGGCGCTTGGCTTTGCGCGGGGCGACGAACGCTTCGCCGCGCGCGGTACGGACCTTGCGGGGGCGACGGGGCTCGGGCGCATCGGAACGCCGCGCGTATTCGAGCCGCCCCATACCGGGGCCACCTGGCTCACACGCGAGATGATCCACGTCGTCGGGCGCAGCCATGCGCGCAAGCTGCGCCGCATCGCCCTCGGCTGCCTCGTCCTCGCCCCGCTGCCGCTCCTGCTGCTTCCCCAGACAGCGGGGATCGCGTTCGGCACCTGCCTGCACCTCGCCGGGGCCTTCGTCACCCGCTGGCTGTTCTTTGCCGAAGCCGAGCATGTCGTGGGCCTCTACTACGGGCAGGGCGCGCGGCCGGTCGGGGCGCTGCCGCCAGAGGCCTAGTCGCTCGGTTCGGCCCACGACCGGGGCCGCCCGCGACCGAGGCGACCCCGTTGCGGGACCAGCCGAGACCCCGCTATGGTCCGGCCAAGCCCGGGGGGCGCATCCGCGAAGGAAATCCACATGACCCAGTTCATCAACAGCCGCGAGTCCCTTGTCGCCGAGGCCATCGACGGGCTTCTCCGTACCGGCGGCGGTCGCATCGCCCGGCTCGATGGCTACCCGCACATCCGGGTCGTGGTCCGCACCGACGCCGACCCCGCCAAGGTGGCGCTCGTCTCGGGCGGCGGCGCAGGGCACGAGCCCGCTCATGCGGGCTTCGTCGGGCCGGGGATGCTTACGGCGGCGGTCTGCGGCGACGTGTTCGCGAGCCCCTCGGTCGACGCGGTCCTTGCGGGGATCCTCGCCGTCACCGGCGATGCTGGGTGCCTGCTGATCGTCAAGAACTACACCGGCGACCGGCTCAACTTCGGACTCGCAGCAGAACGAGCGCGGACTGCGGGCCTAAAGGTCTCGATGGTGATTGTGGACGACGACGTGGCCCTGCCCGACCTGCCGCAGGCGCGCGGTGTCGCGGGGACGCTGTTCGTGCACAAGATCGCGGGTGCGCTGGCCGAGCAGGGGGCCGACCTTGCAACCGTGACCGCCGCCGCCGAACGGGTCATCGCGGGTGTGGCCAGCATCGGCATGTCGCTCGACACATGCACCGTCCCCGGCTCGCCGCGCGAGGACCGGATCGGCGCGGGCAAAGCTGAACTCGGGCTTGGCATCCACGGCGAGCCGGGGGTGGAGCAGGTCGATTTCAGCTCTGCGCGGGCGGCGATGGCGCAGGTGGCGGACAAACTCCTGCCGCATCTCGGGAAAGGTGACCATGCGGCGCTGCTGAACAACCTCGGCGGCACGACCCCCCTCGAGATGAGCATTCTGGCCGAGGAGCTTGCGCGCTCGCCGCTCGGCGCGCGCGTCAAGTGGATGATCGGCCCCGCGCCGCTGATGACATCGCTCGACATGCACGGCTTCTCGGTCTCGCTGCTGCCCGTCACCGAGGTCGAGGTCGCGGCCCTCTCGGCGCCCGCCCCGCAGGCCTGGCCGGGCCTCGCCCCGCTGGGTGCGGTGGTGATCCGCCCGCTGCCTGCGGGCCTCGCCCCGGCGGCGCTCCCGCCATCCGCGCACCCGGCGCGGCGTGCGCTGATCGAGACTGCGTGCCGTGCGCTTATAGCGACCGAGGCCGACCTCAATGCGCTCGACGCGAAATCGGGCGACGGCGATACGGGCAGCACGCTCGCCGGGGCCGCGCGCGCGCTTCTGGCGGCGCTCGACCGTCTTCCCCTCGCCGATCCGGCGCAGCTTTTCCGTGCCATCGGGTCAGAGCTTGGCCAGACGATGGGCGGCTCTTCGGGCGTGCTGCTCGCCATCTTCTTCAGCGCTGCCGGCGACGCCTCGGCGGGCGGAAAGCCGCTGGCTGCAGCCTTGCAGGCGGGTCTTGCGCGGATGATGCAGGTGGGCGGCGCGGGCCCCGGGGACCGCACGATGATCGACGCGCTGGCACCGGCGCTTGCCGCGCTGGGCGGCGGCCTGCCAGCCGCAGCCAAAGCCGCGCGCGCAGGGGCTGACGCGACCGCGGCCATGACCCGCGCCAAGGCGGGCCGCGCAAGCTATCTGTCGGCGGACTCGCTCACGGGCCATGTCGACCCTGGGGCCGAGGGCGTGGCCCGCCTGTTCGGAACGCTCGCGTCCGGCTGAAGGCAAGGTCCGCCCCGGGCTTCTTTTCGGCATAAATGCCCGGCGAGTCCGGGGGGCTGGCCCCCGGCTTTCGCGCGGTCCGGGGGACTGGCCCCCCGGCCTCTCCGCTCCGTACGCGCTGTGCTCAGATCGAAAAGCTCGTCCCGCAGCCGCAGGACGATGTCGCGTTCGGGTTCTGCACCACGAACCGCGCTCCGATCAACTCGTCGCTGAAGTCGATCACCGCATTCTCGAGGAAGGGCAGCGACACCGCATCCACCAGCACGCGCGCCCCGTCCTTTTCCAGCACGAGGTCATCGGGCGCCGGATCATCGAGCTTGATGTCGTAGTGGAACCCCGAACATCCCCCGCCCTCGACCGCGACCCGCAGCGGGCGTGCGTCGCCGGTCAGTGCCGCGATCTCGGCCAGCCGGGCAAAGGCACGGTCGGTCACTTTCGGGGGAAGTGTCAGGTTCAGCATTTGTGCCGGTATCCTTTGGAACAGGCGTTGAATATAGGCTTCTGCACGGCTCATCACAAGCGCAAGGCCTGCCCATGCTCGCCCCCTATGCCTGCCTGCCCGAGCAGAGCCGTGGCCGCCTGCACCCCGAGCGGGTAAGCACCTTCCGAAGCGATTTCCAGCGTGACCGCGACCGCATCATCCACTCGTCGGCCTTCCGCCGCCTGAAGCACAAGACGCAGGTCTTCGTCGAGCATGAGGGTGACTACTACCGCACCCGCCTTACGCACACGATCGAGGTGGCGCAGGTTGCGCGCACCATCGCGGGAGTGCTGAACCTGAACACCGATCTGGCCGAGGCGGTGGCCCTGGCGCACGACCTTGGCCACACGCCCTTTGGCCATACCGGCGAGGATGCGATGGAGGCGCTGATGGCCCCGTTCGGCGGCTTCGACCACAACGCGCAGGCGCTGCGGATCGTGACCCGGCTGGAACGGCACTATGCCGAATTCGACGGGCTGAACCTGACTTGGGAATGCCTTGAAGGGATCGCCAAGCACAACGGTCCCGCCCTGCCGCCCGAGGGCGGGACGCTGCCCTATGCGCTGGCCGAGGCCGACGCGCTCTGGCCGCTGGACCTTGGCACCTATTCCAGCGCCGAGGCGCAGGTCGCGGCCATCGCCGATGATGTCGCCTATTCGCATCACGACCTGCATGACGGGCTGCGCTCGGGCCTCTTCTCCGAGACCGACCTGATGGAGTTGCCTGTGACCGGCCCCGCCTTCGCCGAGGTCGACGCGCTCTATCCCGGCCTCGACCCGATGCGGCGGCGGCACGAGGCCTTGCGCCGCGTCTTCGGGCGGATGGTCGAGGATGTGATCGCCGTCGCGCGCAACCGGCTCGAGGCGGCGCAACCGCGCTCGGTGGACGACATCCGCAACCTCGGGGCCACGGTGATCCGCTTTTCGAAGCCGCTCTACCAGGACCTCAAGGCGATCCGGTCCTTCCTGTTTCACCGGATGTATCGCGCGCCCTCGGTGATGCGCGAGCGGGCGAAGGTCACGCAGGTCATCAACGACCTCTTCCCGCTCTATCTCGCGCAGCCCCATCTGCTGCCGGTCGAATGGCACGCCGATGTCGCGGCAGCGGGCGGCGGTACAGCGCTTGCGCGGATCGTGGCGGATTACGTCGCGGGCATGACCGATCGTTTCGCGTTGCAGGAGCATCAGCGTCTCTGCGGCTGAGGGCGGGGCGGGCGCTGGCCTCTCTGTCACGATTGACGCGCCCCGGAGCCTCTGGCAGAGGCAGGACATGAACCTTTTCGCCGATATTCGCGCGCTCGTGATCGAAGCGCTGACCGAGATGGGCCGGGACGGCACCCTGCCTGCCGGGCTTGACCTTTCCGCCGTCGCGGTCGAGCCGCCGCGCGATGCCGCGCATGGCGACATGGCGACCAATGCCGCAATGGTGCTGGCAAAACCCGCGAGCCTCGCGCCGCGGGTGATCGCCGACGCGCTGGCGGCCCGGCTGGATGCGGACCCGCGCGTGGCGGCGGTCGAAGTTGCGGGTCCGGGCTTCCTGAACCTGCGGCTCGTGCCTGCCGTCTGGCAGGGTGTGGTAGCGGCGGCCCTCGGGGCCGGACCCGCCTTCGGGCGCGGAGCGCCGCTGCAGCCCCTCAAGGTCAATGTCGAGTTCGTGTCGGCCAATCCCACCGGCCCCATGCATGTGGGCCATGTGCGCGGCGCGGTTTTCGGCGACGCGCTTGCACGGCTTTTGTCCTTCGCGGGCCATGAGGTCACGCGCGAATACTACATCAACGACGGCGGGGCGCAGGTCGACGTGCTCGCCCGCTCGGCCTTCGAGCGCTACCGCGAGGCGAACGGGCTTGAGCCCGCGATCCGCGAGGGGCTCTATCCGGGCGACTATCTGATCCCGGTCGGCGAGGCGCTGCGCGAGACCTATGGCGCCACGCTCCTCGACCGCCCCGAGGCCGACTGGCTTGTGCCGGTGCGCGATTTCGCGACGGCGCGGATGATGGAGATGATCCGCGCCGACCTGGCACTCCTCGGCGTCACGATGGACGTCTATTCCTCGGAAAAGGCGATCTACGGCACCGGCCGGATCGAGGCCGCGATCGAGACGCTGCGCGGCATGGGCCTGATCTACGAGGGCGTGCTGGAACCCCCCAAGGGCAAGACGCCAGAAGACTGGGAGCCGCGCGAGCAGACGCTTTTCCGCTCGACCGCGCATGGCGATGACGTGGACCGGGCGGTGCGGAAATCGGACGGGGCCTGGACCTATTTCGCGCCCGACATCGCCTATCACTACGACAAGATCGGTCGCGGGTTCGACCTGCTGATCGACGTGCTCGGCGCGGATCATGGCGGCTACGTCAAGCGGATGAAGGCGGTGGTGCAGGCGCTGTCGGACGGGCGCGTTCCTCTGGACATCAAGCTGATCCAGCTTGTGAAGCTGTGGAAGAACGGCGAGCCCTTCAAGATGAGCAAGCGCGCGGGCACCTTCGTCACGCTGCGCGACGTGGTCGAGCAGGCAGGGGCGGACGTGACGCGCTTCGTCATGCTGACGCGCAAGAACGACGCGGCCCTCGACTTCGACTTCGACCGTGTACTCGAGCAATCCAAGGACAACCCGGTCTTCTACGTCCAGTATGCCAACGCCCGGGTGAATTCGGTCCTTCGCAAGGCCGCCGAGGCCGGGATCGCCTGTGATGACGCAACCCTGCGGGCGGCCGATCTGGCCCCGCTGTCGCACGAGGCCGAGCTTGGTCTTGCCCGAAAGATCGCCGAGTGGCCCCGTCTGGTCGAGGTTGCCGCCCGTAGCAACGAGCCGCACCGCGTCGCGTTCTACCTCTATGAACTGGCATCGGACTTTCACGGGCTGTGGAACCGGGGCAACGACGACGCGACCTTGCGCTTCATTCAGGGTGATATAGCCACATCGCAAGCGAAAATCGCCCTCGCCCGGTCCGTGGGCGTTGTGATTTCCGCCGGTCTTGGTATCCTTGGTGTTACCCCGGTCGAGGAAATGCGCTGACCAAAGGCGCCCCGGCCGAGAGCAGGCATACAAGATGAGTCCGGTGCCTTGACGCCGGGCCGATGGGGCAGAGAGCATGGCAGTCTTCGACAACGGTCAGTTCCGTGGCAATCCAGCAGAGGCAGAGCCGGGCCGGATGCAGTGGCTCGTCAACATGACGGGGGCTGCGACTTCGCTCGGGCTGGTCCTTGGCCTTGGCTTCTGGGGCTATGATCTTGCCGTGCGAGACGTGACCGGCATCCCGGTGGTGCGCGCTCTCGAGGGGCCGATGCGCGTTGCACCGCAGGACCCCGGCGGGGCCATCGCGGCCCATACCGGTCTTTCGGTGAACGACATCGCCGCCGAGGGCGTGGCCGCACCATTGCCCGACCAGATGGTGCTTGCCCCGCGTCCCGTCGACTTGGCGGCCGAGGATCAGCCGGTCGCGGCGCTGGCCCAGGCGGCCGCCACCACCCCGGCCCCCGGCGGACCCGAGGTCGCGACGCTCGCAGCCCTGCCCATCACCGCAGCCGATCCCGTGGCGCCTGTCGTGCCCGTTGCCCCGGTCGAGCAGCTGACCGAGACGCCGCTTCCGGCGCTGTCGCTCGCGGCGGCTTCGGTTCAGGCGACGCCCCTCGTTCCGGGGACCGGTGATCCGGGTCTGGGTGATCCGGGCCTTGTCGAGCCGGGCCTGGCGGACGCGGCGCTTGCGGATGCGCCCGCCACAGACTCTGCCGCCGTCGATGCCGCTGTCCAGCAGGCGCTTGCCGAAGCGCTCGGGACGACCACCGAGGAGCTTGCCCTTGTCGAGGCGGTCCCCGCCGGGGCAATCACCCGCTCGCCCCGCCCGGCGCGCCGTCCCGAAGGTGACGGCGAGGCCGAGGCGATCATCCCCGCGGCCTTCGCCACAGCCCCGCCTCTCTCGCCCGGCGAGGTCGACGTGGCCAGCGTCGCGCCCGGAACGCGGCTGGTGCAGCTTGGCGCCTTCGACGACGAGGCTGGCGCACGCCGGGAATGGGCCGCGCTCAAGGCGCGATTCGGCGATCTGATCGCCCCGAAGGCGCTGGTCCTCCAGACCGCCGAGAGCGGTGGGCGCAGCTTCGTGCGCCTGCGGGCGATGGGCTTTGAGGACGAGGCCGAAGCGCGCCGCTTCTGCTCGGCGCTTCTGTCCGAAGACGCGGCCTGTATCCCGGTCGCGCACCGGCCGTGACCCCGGTCGTGCCATGACTGCGGCGGTCCGGCCGTGACAGCCGACGGGTGGCGACCATGACGGGGGCGGTGATCTTCGGCTGCGAGGGGCCGAGTCTGCTTCCGGCAGAGGCCGCGTTTTTCCGGCAGGCCGATCCCTGGGGCTTCATCCTGTTCGCGCGCAATGTCGAGACGCCCGACCAGCTTCGCCGCCTGACCGACGCCTTGCGCGACTCCGTAGGGCGCGACGCCCCCGTCTTCGTCGATCAGGAAGGCGGCCGGGTGCAGCGGTTGCGCGGTCCGCTCTGGCGCGAATGGGCGCCGCCCCTCGACATGGCCAAGGCTGCCGGGCGGGACGCACAGCGCGCGATGTGGCTGCGGATGCGCCTGATCGCCGAGGAACTGCGCGCGGTCGGCATCGACGGCAACTGCGCGCCCACGGCCGATCTTGCGACCCCGCTGACCCATCCGTTCCTTCGCAACCGCTGCTACGGCACGGATGTGCCCACGGTTGTCGCGATCGCGCGCGCGGCGGCCGAGGGCCTGCTGGCGGGGGGTGTGCTGCCGGTCGTCAAGCACATGCCGGGGCACGGGCGCGCGACGAAGGACACGCATCTCGACCTGCCAAGGGTCGTCGAGGCGGCAGCAACCCTTGCCGAGACTGACTTTGCGGTCTTTCGCGCGCTGTCGGACCTGCCGCTCGGGATGACGGCGCATGTTGTCTTTCCGGCCTTCGACGAAGCACCTGCCACCTGCTCGCCCCGCATGATACGCTTGATCCGCGACGAGATCGGCTTCGGCGGCCTGTTGATGACCGATGACCTGACCATGGAGGCGCTGTCGGGCACCTTGCCTGCGCGGGCGGCGGCGGCACGGGCTGCGGGCTGCGATCTGGCGCTGCACTGCAACGGCACGCTGGCCGAGCGCGAGGCTGTGGCCGCCGCCGCCGGTACCCTTGCCCCGGCAGAGCTTGCCCGCGCCGACGCCGCGCTGCGCCACCGCCGCGCCCCCGAAGATGCCGACATCGCAGCCCTCACCGCCGAATATGCCGCCCTCGTGACCGAGCCGCGCCATGTCGGATGACGCGCCCGACACCTGGGACGCCGCCGAAGGCACGCGCGCTCGGGTAGCGGCCGAGGCGCTGGTCGTCGACGTCGACGGCTTCGAGGGGCCGCTCGATCTGCTGCTGACGCTGTCGCGCAGCCAGAAGGTCGACCTGCGGCGCATCTCGATCCTGCAACTCGCCGACCAGTACCTCGGCTTCGTGACGCAGGCCCGCGCGCTGCGGATCGAGCTGGCTGCGGACTACCTCGTGATGGCCGCCTGGCTTGCCTATCTGAAGTCGCGCCTCCTGTTGCCGCCCGATCCGTCCGACGAGGGTCCGTCGGCGGATGACATGGCAGCCCATCTTGCCTTTCAGTTGCAACGGCTCGAGGCGATGCGCGATGTCGCGGCGCAACTGATGGCGCGCGACCGGCTGGGCCGTGACTTCTTCGCGCGCGGTATCCCCGAGGACGTGACGCGAGTGCGCCGCGTTGTCTGGACGGCGACGCTGCTGGACCTCATGCAGGCCTATGCGCGCACGAAGACGCGCGACGAGTTCCGTCCCTTCGTGATGGACCGTGATCATGTCTTCACGATGGAGCAGGCGCTGGAGCGGATGCGCGAGCTGATCGGGTTCGCGGGCGAGTGGACCGACCTCGCCACCTGGCTGCCCGAGGGTTGGAGCCTGCATCCGCAGCGGCGCCGCTCGGCCACGGCGGCGCATTTCGCTGCCGTCCTGGAACTCGCCAAACGCGGCCAGATCGACCTGCGTCAGGCCGAGACCTTCGCGCCGCTCCAGATCCGGCGGAAGCCCGCATGACCGAGGAACAGAGCCTTTTCGCAGCCCCCCCGCTGGCCGAGCAGGAGCGGATGATCGAGGCGATCCTGTTCGCGAGCGCCGAGCCGGTCACGCTGGCCGATCTTGCCGCCCGCCTGCCGCACGGTTCGGACCCCGCCGAGGCGCTTGTGCTGCTGCGCCGCCGCTACGAGGGGCGCGGCGTGCATCTGGTGCGGGTGGGCGATGCCCATGCGTTCCGCACGGCCCCCGACCTTGGGCATCTGATGCACAAGGAGACGATCGAGCAGCGCAAGCTGTCGCGCGCCGCGATCGAGACGCTGGCGATCGTTGCCTACCACCAGCCCGTCACCCGCGCCGAGATCGAGGAGATCCGGGGCGTCGCGGTCAGTCGCGGCACGGTGGACCAGTTGCTGGAACTGGACTGGATCCGGTTCGGGCGCAGGCGCATGACGCCGGGGCGGCCCGTCACCTTTGTCGTGACCGAGGCCTTCCTGGACCATTTCGGACTGTCCTCGGCCCGCGACCTTCCGGGCCTGAAGGAGTTGCGGCAGGCCGGGCTTCTGGACAACCGCGCGCTGCCCGGCGCGTCCGATCCGGCCGAGGTGGAAGACGAAGCCGCTGCGGGCCAGTCGGAGCTGTTCGAGGACTGATCCCTGGCGGATCGCTGTCGGCGGGGGCAGAGCGGGGGGTTTCACACCCCCCGCGCCCCCCGTGGGTATCTCGGCCGAAAAGAAGCCTGAAGAGAGACGTCAGTCAGGTGGCGCCGGCGGAGCCTGCGCGGAAATGTTTCGAGAGCTTCAGCCCCTGGCCCTGATAGTTCGAGGCAAGGCCCGCGCCGTAGAGCGTGTCGGGCACCTCGGCCATCCGCTCGTAGACGAGGCGGCCCACGATCTGCCCGTGCTCGAGCACGAAGGGGGCCTCGTGGCAGCGCACCTCAAGCACCCCGCGTGAGCCGCTGCCGCCTGCGCTGCGATGCCCGAAGCCCGGATCGAAGAAGCCCGCGTAATGTACGCGGAACTCGCCCGCCATGGCGAGGTAGGGGGCCATCTCGGCGGCGTGGTTGGGCGGGATCGTCACCGCCTCGCGGCTGACGAGGATGTAGAAGGCGCCGGGATCGAGGATGATCCGCGCCTCGCGCGTGCGGACCTCTTCCCAGTAGGCGGCCGGGTCGTAGGCGTCGATGCGGTCGAGGTCGATCAGGCCGGTATGCGGCTTGGCCCGGTAGCCCACGAGATCGCCTTGCGGCGGATCGAGGTCGACCGAAAAGCCCAGGCCCTCGGAGATGACGGGCGTGCCGTCGACAAGCGCCTCGCGCGCATGGAGCGCGCGCAGGCCCGCGTCGTCGAGTGCCGACTGGCCGTGGCGGAAGCGGATCTGGTTCAGGCGCTGGCCGGGGCGGACGAGCACGGAGAAGCTGCGGGGACAGATCTCGGCGTAGAGAGGGCCGTGGTAGCCCGCCGGAATGCGGTCGAACTCGACCCCGCCATCGGTGATCGTGCGGGTCAGCAGGTCGAGCCGTCCGGTCGAGCTTTTCGCGTTTGCGACCGCCGAAACCTCGGGCGGGAGTGCCAGCGCCTCGACCAGCGGCACGACGTAGACGCAGCCCTTCTCGAGCACCGCCCCGCCTGCAAGGTCGATACGGTGCATGACGAACTCGTCGATGCGGTCTGCGACCTTGCGCCCGTGCCCGGCAAGGAACGAGGCACGCACGCGATAGGCGACCTGGCCCAGGCGCAGATCGAGGCTGGCGGGCTGCACCTGTCCGGGCAGGACAGGCTCGGGTGCTGCGATGGTGCCATCGGCCAACATCGCCCGCAGGGTCTGCGAAGGTAGGACGCCGACGGTCATTGGTGGCCTGCCGAAATGAAACCGCCCGCTGCCCTTTCGGGTGCGGGCGGTGTCACATTGGTCGGGCCGGTGAGATTCGAACTCACGACCTCCCGCCCCCCAGACGGACGCGCTAACCAGGCTGCGCTACGGCCCGACGAAGCGGATACATACCCTGTTTCGCTGTGGGAGCAAGCCGGAAAGCGCATCGTCCGGGTCAGCGGTTTCTGACCTGGGCGGCAGCAGCCATCCGCGCGCGAAGTGCCCCGAGCTGGGCCGCGATTGCGGCAAGGTCGGGCTGGATCGCGGCGGTCGCATCGGGCGAGAGGGCGCGCAGCGCGGTTGCAGGCCAGTCGGGGGGTTGGGATGCCTCGGACGGCCCTTCTGCCACAGCCGGGGCGGCGTCGGGGATCGGCGCGCCTGGTGTACTGACCGCAGCGATCGGGGGTGTCAGATCGTGCGGCGCGTCGTCGAGAAGCGAGGGCGACGGTTCGTCCTGCGTATCGTCGTCCGCGTCGTCGCGCGGCGAGTCGTGAAACAGGTTCGACCAGAGCGGCAGCGCCTCGGGGTCGGGCGGCTGCGGACTTGCGGGCTCGGGCTTGACAGTCGGGTCGGCCGGCGGGCGCGCGATCGGCTGGGCGAGCACAAGGACCGTCGCCGTCTCGGGCTGCGGCGGCTCGGTCGCGGGGCTGTCCATCTCGGCGATGGCGGCGGTCTTGAGAGCGGCGCTTTCGGCCAGCGCCATGACATGACGGATGCCGTTCTCGCGCAGGATCTTCTGCACGCCGCGGATGGTCACCCCATCGCCGTGCAGCAGCCGCTTTATGCCCGACAGAAGCGCTACATCGGTGGGCCGGTAGTAGCGCCGCCCGCCCGCGCGCTTGACGGGGCGGACCTGCGGAAACCGGCTTTCCCAAAAGCGCAGCACATGCGCGGGCGTATCGAGAACCTCGGCCACCTCGCTGATCGTGCGGAACGCGTCGGGAGACTTTTCCATCGCCACGCTCAGCGCTTGGAGCCTGCGGCGACGCGGTCCTTCATCAGATGCGACGGGCGGAACGTGAGAACGCGGCGTGGGCTGATCGGTACCTCGTCGCCGGTCTTGGGATTGCGTCCGACGCGCGCCGACTTGTCGCGCACCGAGAAGGTGCCGAAGGACGAGATCTTTACAGTCTCGCCGCTGACGAGGGCGTCGGACATCTGGCGCAGGACCGACTCGACCAGTTGTGCGGATTCGTTGCGGCTGAGGCCCACTTCGCGAAACACGGCCTCGCTCAGGTCCATGCGGGTCAAGGTCTTGTCACCCATCGTCGGTCCCCCAAGGTTTTCGTCAGCTTGGGCGCTTGCGAAACCCAAGTCAATATCAACCACTTGGCACGGAGCGTTCCGGCGGCGCTACCAGCGAAGAACCACCGAACCCCAGGCGAGGCCGCCACCGATTGCTTCGGTCACCACGAGGTCACCCGTCTTAATCTGGCCGCGCGCCTTGCCGACGGACAGGGCGAGGGGAATCGATGCGGCCGAGGTGTTGCCGTGATCCTGCACGGTGACCACGACCCGCTCCATCGGAATGTCCATGCGCTGCGCGGTGGCGGTGATGATCCGCAGGTTGGCTTGGTGCGGCACGATCCAGTCGACATCCTGCGGGGAAAGTCCGGCCTTGCCGAGCGCCGCGTGCGCGGTTTCGGCCAGCTTCTCGACGGCGTGGCGGAAGACCTCCTTGCCCTGCATCCGCAGCATGCCGGTGGTCTGCGTCGAGACGCCGCCATCGACATACAAAAGATCCCGAAACCGCCCGTCGGAATGCAGGTCGGTGGCGAGGATGCCCCGATCGGCACCGCTGCCATCGCCCGTGCCCGCCTCGAGTACGACAGCGCCCGCGCCGTCGCCGAAGAGCACGCAGGTCGTGCGGTCGGTCCAGTCCATGATGCGCGAAAATGTCTCGGCCCCGATCACGAGGACGCGGGTTGCTTGCCCCGACACGATCAGCGCCTGTGCGTTGGCAAGCGCATAGACGAAGCCCGCGCAGACCGCCTGCACGTCGAAGGCAAAGCCCCGCGTCATGCCAAGCGCCGCCTGCACCATCGAGGCCGACGAGGGGAAGGTGAGGTCGGGTGTCGAGGTCGCAAGCACGATCGCATCGATCGATGCCGCTTCCATCCCTGCATCGGCAAGGGCGGCGCGGGCGGCATGGGTCGCCATCTGCGAGGTCGTCTGACCTTCGGCCGCGAAATGCCGCCGCTCGATGCCCGAGCGCGAGCGGATCCATTCGTCGGATGTGTCGAGCGTTGTCGCGAAATGCGAATTGGGGACCACGCGATCGGGAAGATAATGCCCGACGCCCCGCACGACGGCGCGTATCGTCATTCAGCCCTGCCGATCATTGGCCCCTCGGTCGCATCCTGACCCGCGAGGGCTGCGGATGCAACCCGCGCGGCGAGTCGATCCTGAAAGCCCGATTGCACAAGCTGGCAGGCCAGCCGGATGGCGGCCGACACGCCCGTCTCATCGGCCGAGCCGTGCGACTTCACGACCGTGCCGTTCAGCCCGAGAAAGACGCCGCCGTTCACGCGGCGCGGGTCGATCCGCTTTTGCAGCCGGCGCAGCGAGGTCAGTGCCAGCAGGGCGGCGATCTTCGAAAGGAAGGTCGCGTCAAAGGCCTCGCGCAGGAAATCGGAGATGAGCTTGGCCGTGCCCTCGCCGGTCTTGAGGGCGATGTTGCCGGTGAAGCCGTCGGTGACGATCACATCGCAGCGCGAACCCGGAATGTCGCCGCCCTCGACGAAGCCCACGAACTCGAACGCGCCCGCAACGGCCGCGGCTGCCATCTGATCATGCGCGAGTTTCAGTTCTGCCCGCCCCTTGTGTTCTTCGGTGCCGACGTTGAGAAGGCCGACGCGCGGCTGCTCGAGCCCAAGGCCGTTGCGGGCATAGGACGCGCCCATCGTCGCAAATTGCAGCAGGTCGCCTGCATCCGCCTTGATGTCCGCGCCCACGTCGAGCATCACGTTGAAGCCGCCGGGATTGCGCGAAGGCCAGAGGCAGGCGATGGCCGGACGGTTGACGCCGGGCATCTTGCGAAGGCGGATCATGCTGAGCGCCATCAGAGCGCCGGTGTTGCCGCAACTGACGGCGGCCATCGCCTCGCCGCTGCGGACGCTTTCGATGCAGGACCACATCGACGTGCCCTCGCCGTGGCGCATGACCTGGCTTGGCTTGTCGTTCATCGTGACGGTGCGGTCGGCGTGCCGGATGACGCAGCGTTCCGACAAGCCTCTGCGTTTGTCGATCAGGCGGCGGAGGTCGGCCTCGGGGCCATGCAGCAGGAACTGCACGTCTGCGTTCTTCGATGCGGCGTGAACGAGACCGGCCACGACAGCGGCGGGGCCACGGTCACCGCCCATCGCGTCAACAGAAATGACGATCGGCTTGCTGCCGGAAGCCGGAAGGACGGGTCCATTGGCCATCGGTCAGCGACGCTGATCGGGTGAGGTGCGGCTTACGCCGCGTCCTCGTCCAGATCGACATCTTTCGACAGCGCGACGACTTCGCGCGCATCGTAATGGCCGCAGGCGCTGCAAACGTGGTGCGGGCGCTTGAGTTCGCCGCAATTCGGGCAATCAGCGGGATTGGCAGCGGTCAGGGCATCATGCGCGCGGCGCATGTTACGCTTCGAGCTGGTGACTCGGTTCTGTGGGACGGCCATGTCTCAACCTCGGGCAGTGGGGACATGCCCCTGATTCTATTGGCAGGATCGGCACACCGGGCAAACGGACCCGGCCGGTTCGCAGCCTGTCGACGAGGCGCGGAACATAGCCGGATTCCTTGGCGGCGCAAGACCAAACTGCGCGCTGCGTTCAGCCTGCCGGATCGTCGCCGTCCGTCCCGGCAAGCTTGCGCTGAAGGGCCGCCAGGCCCGCGAAGGGCTTGACGTCCGCATCCCGCAGCGGGGCCACCCCCGGAGGCGCCACGGCGACCTCGCCCAGCGAGACGCCGGGCGCCCGCGGATAGTCGGGCAGTGCGAGGGCTAGGGCCTCGGCCATCACGGCGGCGGGGTCGATGATCGCACCCAGGGGCTCGCGCGTGTCGTCCTGCGGAACCTCGACTTCGTCCTCGCCGGGCTCGGTCCACTCGGCGAGGTAGCGTCGGGTCACCGTCTCGGCCACCTCGGTCGTCACGGGGTCGAGCGTCACCACGCAGGGCTGGACGACCCTGGCGGTCAGGTCGCCCGTCAAGCGGAAGTCGCGCGCGCCGTCTGCGGCGACCGTGCCCGCAAAGCGCAGATGATGGATCGACGTTACGCCCAGAAGGACGGCCAGCGCCTCGCGCGCTGCTCGGTCCGGGGTGATGTCGAAGGGCGTCGGCTGGCGTGCCGACAGGGCTGCGACCCGCATCGGTCGCGCGACGGGAAACGAGTCGGAAAGCGGATCGGTCATGGGCGGAACCTCCTTGCAGGCAGGGCGCACGTTTCCTTGGCTTGAACCGCGCGTCGACCTTCTGTAAGCCGGAGACCAAGTCGATAGGGGGCCAGACCCCACAAGGCAAGAGGCCGCGGGAGGCGAAGGATGGCAGCGCAGGCAAATGGCCCGCAGCGGGCTGGGGGCAGGCGCATCGCACGTCGCATCCGCCTCGGGGCCTCGGTCAGCCTGATCTGCCTTGCGATGGCCTGCTCACCGATCTACCGCAACCACGGCTATGCCCCGACGGACGCCGAATTGTCGTCCGTCGAGGTCGGTCGCGACACGCGCGAGACGGTGACCGAGGCTGTAGGCCGTCCGAGCGCGAATGGCGTCCTCGGCGATGGTCGCTGGTACTATGTGCAAAGCCGCTACCGGCAGGGCGGCGTTCGTGCCCCCCGCGAGATCGACCGGCAGGTGGTGGTCATCACCTTCGCCGAGGGCGGGACGGTCAGCAATGTCGAGCGCTTCGGTCTTGAGCAGGGCCGTGTCGTCGCCCTGTCGCGCCGCGTGACCGAGACCAACATCGAAGGCGTCACCTTCATCGGCCAGCTTCTGTCCAACGTCGGGCGCGTCAGCGCCGAGGACCTGATCCAGTAACGTCAGTCGGCAGGCTCGAACCGCAGCGCTACGCCGTTCATGCAGTAGCGCAGGCCGGTCGGCTGCGGGCCGTCCGGGAAAACGTGGCCGAGATGCGCCTCGCAGCGCGCGCAATGCACTTCGGTACGGCGCATGAAGAAGCTGCGGTCGACGGTCTCGCCGACCGCCTCGGGGGCGAGGGGTGCCCAGAAGCTGGGCCAGCCGGTGCCGCTGTCGAACTTCGTCTCGTGGTCAAACAGGGGCGCGTCGCAGCAGATGCAGCGGAACGTGCCCGCGATGTCGGGAAAGTCGTCATGCGAGAAGGCCCGCTCGGTCCCGTGCTTGCGCGTCACCTTGTAGGCGAGGTCCGACAGCTGTGCCCGCCATTCGGCATCCGTCTTTTCGATCTTGTCCAAGGAAATCTCCTTCTGCCGCGGGCGGCTGTCATCTCTTGTGTGCCGTCCGGTGATACGTCCTATCTAGGCGCCAAGGGCAGGCGCGCAAGGCAAGGAAACGTCACGATGCTGTCTCTCGGAAAGAGTCGCTTCGCCGCGCGGATGGCCGATGGGCCCGACGATCTGCGCCGGTCGCAAGAGTTGCGCCACCTCGCCTTCATCGCCCGGCGGAGGGGCAGCGGCGATCCCGGACTAGACGCCGACCCCTTTGACGCGGTCTGCCGTCACGTCCTGGTCGAGGAGTGCCGCAGCGGCACCCTTGTCGCCTCGTTCCGCCTGCTGCCGCTTCGCGCAGGGTCAGAGATCGCGCGCAGTTATTCGGCACAGTACTACAACCTTTCGGCGCTCGAATCCTTCGAAGGGCCGATGGTCGAGATGGGGCGCTTCTGCCTGCACCCCGACTGGCACGATCCCGACATCCTGCGCGTCGCCTGGGCCGAGATGACGCGGATCGTCGACGAGACGGGGGTCGAGATGATCTTCGGCTGCTCGTCTTTCGAGGGTAGCGAGGCAAGCGCGCATCTCGACACGCTTGCGATGCTTAAAGAGGCCCATCTCGCGCCCAAACGCTGGCTGCCTCGGGTGAAAGCCCCCGACGTGTTCCGCTTCGCCGCAGCGCTGCGCCGCCTGAAACCGGACGCCAGACGCGCCCTGCGCGGCATGCCGCCGCTTCTGCGGACCTATCTGCTGATGGGTGGCTGGGTCAGCGATCACGCGGTGGTCGACCGCGATCTCGACACGATTCACGTCTTCACGGGGCTCGAGGTGCGCGCGATCCCCCC